>JAGQRC010000523.1 GCA_020425835.1 Planctomycetota bacterium
ACGATGGCATGACGAGCCCGGGAGGATCGGGTACACCCCGGGGGCCTTCCCACTCGGAGGAACTCGATGGCTCTCTCCCACGTCTCCGTCCCGGTCCTCTCCCGCGTCGCGGTGTGGATCTTCGCCGCATTGTCGATGCTGACCACTTCGTGCACGACACCGTCCACCCGCACGGGGACGACCGCGCTCCGTGCGACTCGACTGCGCGCCGACGCTCTGGTCGACCCGGTGATCGCGCCGCACGCTGCGCCGATCCTCTCTTGGGTCGTGGAGGGCTCCGGGTTCGATCGCGCGCAGTCGGCCTACCGCATCATCGCGAGCACGAGTCGCGCCGAGGTGGAGCGCGGTCGCGGGGACCTCTGGGACACGGGGCGGGTGCAGACCGGAGACTCCCTGCACGTGGTCTACGAGGGCCGTCCCGCGCGAGCCGCACGACGCGTCCACTGGCGGGTCAAGCTCTGGGACGAGCACGATCGCGAGGGCGAGTGGAGCTCGGTGGCGACGTTCGGCGTTCCACTCGCGGAGAACACGTGGACGGATGACCTGTGGATCGGGCTCGACGATCTCCCCCCGCAGGAACGTGTGCTCGAGCCCGATCTCGACGGAGCATCCTGGATCAGCGACCGGCGCGATGTGCATGCCGCTCCTGCAGGCCCGATCACACTGGGCACGACGTTCCGCATGCCCGACGGGAGCGACATCGCGCACGCGGAGCTGTGGATCGCCGCGGACGACTCCTACTCCGTCTCGCTCAACGGCGCACTCCACCAAGGTGGCGGGAACTGGCGCGTCGCGGAACGACTCGATCTCACGTCGTGCGTTCACTCGGGCGCGAACACGCTCCGCGTGCGGGTGGTGAACGCCTCCCCCGGCCCCGTCGGGCTCCTCGCCTGCTTGCGCATCACCTCGACCGACGGAACGACGTGGCGGGTACCGACTCGGGACGGTTGGACCGTGGGACGCTCGGACGACGAGCGCTGGATGATCGCGGGTGAGGACGAGCCTCCGGCGTTCGTCGTCTCCGCTCGGGACAGCGCGATCTGGCGCGACGCGATCACCGCACCGCCCTGGCTCTCCCTCGAGCCGGTGCGTTACCTCCGAACCCGCTTCCGCTGCGACGGCGACATCGAACGCGCCACACTCTTCATCACGGCCCTGGGGCTCGCGGACGCCTACCTCAACGGCACGCGCGTCACGACGCGATTCCTTCCCGGCTGGACGCACTACGAGAAACGCGTCCCGGTCCACGCCTTCGATGTCACCGACCGGATCGTCGCGGGCGAGAACGGGTTCGGCCTGACGCTCGCGGATGGCTGGTTCAGCGGATTCCTCGCGTGGGTGGGGCACCACGTCTGGGGACGACAACGACGCGTGGCGGCGCAGCTCGTCCTCGAACGACGCGACGGGAGCACCCGAGTCATCCGCACCGGCGGTGACTGGCACGGATCGACCGGATCGATCCGCTCGTCCGACATGCTGATGGGCGAGTTCTACGACGACACGATCACCCGGACCGACGGGTTCAGCACCGCGGGTTTCGACGACTCGACGTGGGCGCCGGTCTCGATCGGTCTCGACGAGGTGCATCCCGTGGTCGAACCCTCGCGCACCGTGAGGATCGACGCCTTCCACGAGTTCCGTCCGGTCTCCATCACCGAACCAGAGCCGGGCCGGTTCATCTTCGACCTGGGACGCAACTTCGCGGGGGTCGCACGGCTCCGGCTCGACGGCGAGCGCGGACAGCGCATCACGATTCGATACGGGGAGCGACTCCAGCCGGACGGCACGCTCTACACCGCGAACCTGCGCTCCGCGCGCGCGACCGACATCTACGTCTGTCGCGGCGGCCCGGTCGATTGGGAGCCGCGCACCACCTTCCACGGCTTCCAGTTCGTGGAGGTCACCGGCCTCGCGAAGCCGCCCACTCGCGAGACGATCACCGGGATCGCGATCGGCAGCCTCACCCCGAAGATCGGCTCGTTCGCTTGCAGCAACGCGATGCTGGAGCAGCTCGCGAGCAACGTCTACTGGACACAACGCGCGAACTTCCTCTCCGTGCCCACGGATTGTCCGCAGCGCAACGAGCGGCTCGGCTGGATGGGGGACGCGCAGGTCTACGTTCGGACGGCCGGACTCTGGTGCGACGTGCAGGCCTTCTTCGACAAGTGGCTCGTCGACGTGATGGACGCGCAGGGGGCCGACGGCAATCCGAGCAAGGTGTCGCCGCGCATCCCCGGTCAGGAGGATGGCGGTCCCGCATGGGCCGACGCGGTGACGATCTGTCCCTGGGCGATCTTCGAGATGTACGACGACCGACGCCTCCTCGCGCGGCAGTACGAGAGTATGAAGGCGTTCGTCGACTTCACGACGCGCCGGTCGACGCCGGATCGTCGACCGCCCGCGCAGTTCCACGCCTTCGGCGACTGGCTCGACGTGAGCGACCCCACTCCGCGAGAAGTGATCTACATGGCGTACTGGGCGGAGAGCACTCGGATCGTCGCGGCGACGGCCGAGCAGCTCGGCAAGCGCGACGACGCGGAGCGTTACTCGCAACTCCGTGAGGAGATCATCGCCGCCTTCGATCGCGAGTTCGTCAGCGACGATGGCACGGTCCGCGGAGACAGCCAGACCGCCGGGGTGCTCGCACTCCGCTACGGACTCGTGCGCGGGGATCGACGCGACCGCGTTGCGCGACGCCTGATCGATCACCTCCGCGACCGCGGTTGGCACCTCTCCACCGGCTTCATCGGCACCAAGGATCTGATGCTGGTGCTCGAGAGGATCGGGCGCACCGATATCGCGTATCGACTCGCGCTCCAGGAGGACTATCCCTCGTGGGGTTTCGAGATCCGCAACGGTGCGACGAGCATCTGGGAGCGTTGGGATGGTTGGACGCCGGAACGCGGCTTCCAGGATCCCGGGATGAACAGCTTCTCCCACTACTCGTTCGGTGCGGTCTATCAATGGATGGTCGAGACGATCGGCGGGATCCAACTCATCGAGCCGGGCTACCGGGAGTTCCGCATCGCCCCCCGACCGGGCGGCGGGCTCACTCATGCCACGGTCGCCATCGACACGGTCCGCGGGCTCATCGAGTCGCACTGGGAGATCGAAGGCGACACGCTCTCGATGCGCGTGACCGTCCCCGCGAACACGCGCTGCACGATCGTCGTGCCGGTGCGTCACCCTCGGCACCTCGTGCTCGACGGGGAGCCGGTCGAGACCGAAGCGATGCCCCACCTCGTCACCGGCTCGGGCGTCCACCGGATCTCCGTGACAGGGACGGTCGAAGTCGTTCCGCCCGAGGCACTTCCGTAGACGAACGCCCCGCGCCCCCCCGAGCGCGGAGCGGCGACCCCGCGGGGAACTGGACGGTCGACCGGAACGATGTACGGTGTTCGCCGCGACTCCGGACGAGTCGCTTCGTCACGCTGCTACGCTCTCGAGGGAGGACGCCGTGGTCACCGAGCGAAACGATACCGTCCATGACGACGACGCGGGACACGACGGCGCCCCCGTCCGCCGCAACCCGAGCGATCGCGTCACTCGCCGCGGATTCGTCCAAGGACTGATCGCTGGCGGGAGTCTCCTCGCCACGGGTTGCGTCGGCGTCGAGCCCGCGGCACGCGAGAGTCCGTCCGACGCGCCGCCGCGCTCCTTCGACTTCACCGATCACTCCGCCGCCCTCGAGGCGGACCGCACGGTGAAGAGCGCGTGCCAGTTCTGCAACTCACTCTGCGGACTGACCGTCTCGCTGAAGAGCGGCCGCATCGTCGCGATCACCGGAGAGAAGGACGAT
>JAGQRC010000524.1 GCA_020425835.1 Planctomycetota bacterium
TGCCGACGTTGAGCCACGCCCCGATCCCGGCCTCCTCCTGGAGCCCGTGCGCGTAGCCGACGGCGGCGGCCGCTCGGATCGCTCCCACACCGGAGATCACCAGCCGGAGGGATCGCGCATCGCCGGGTGCCGAATCGAACGTCGGGAAAGCGCCGGATCGCCGCGGCATCAGCCCGAATCGTTCGATCAGCGGCTCCGCCTCGGCGCGCAGCGCGACGACCAGATTCACGTCGGCCACCGTGGACCTCCCTTTCGAATCGCCCCTTCACCTCGGGACCGCCCGTGGCGATGGTTCTCCCGGTCTCGCGTGCGAGATCTCGCCCGACACCGGTTTCCCGAGACCGCGCCGGTCGGGCATCATGGCGAGCGTGGTGGCTCGAGGAAACCCCGAGTGAACGAGGCGACGTGCGGATTCTCTACCAAGGGCTCCTCGAGAGCCCGGCCAGTTGGGCACGCGTCGGCCGTGGCCTCGTGCGAGCCTGGCTCGATGCGGGTCACGACGTCACGGCGCTGCGGACGCGCGGTTTCAAGTTCACCGCTGGGTTCCCGGTCGACGACCGGCTGCAGTGGTGCACGCTCGAGGAAGCGCGGGCGACGACCGAACGCGAATCTGCGGTCGGTCTCGGCTTCCTCCAACCGCCGCAAGTGGATCGGTTGCTCGGTGCGCCGCGCGCCAACCTGTTCGTCTGGGAGGCGGACCGCGTCCCGGCGCCTTGGATCACCGCGCTCCGCGTCCTCGACCAGGTCGTCGTTCCGTCGCGGTTCACGGCGGATGCGCTGGTCACCTCCGGTTTGGACGCGGCGCGAGTACACGTCGAGCCCTACGGCATCGATCGGGACGCGGCGGAGCGCGCGGCGTCCGCGCGGCCGATCGCGCCGTCAGCCCCGTTCACCTTCCTCTGCGTCGCGGCGCCTCATTGGCGGAAGGGGCTGCGCGAGTTGTTCGTCGCCTATGCGCGAGCGTTCCGGTCGAGCGATCTGGTTCGGCTGCGGATCAAGACCACCTACGACCCGGGTCGATCGAAACGTCGCCTCGCGTTCGAGATCCCGTCGTGGCGACAGCTGGTGCGCGAGTGCGGGCTCGACGAACGGGAGGCTCCCGCGATCGACATCGAGATCGCTTCACCGCACGACGCGACGATGCTCCTCGAGTACGCCGCGAGCGATGTCTACGTCGGTCCGTCGTGGGGCGAGTCGTTCGGACTCGCGCATCTCGAGGCCGCCGCGATCGGTCTGCCGGTCATCGCGACGAAGTGCGGGGCGACGCCCGAGTTGCTCGGCGCGTCCGAGGATCTGGTCCGGGTGCATCAGCGCGAAGCGGGACCGTCGATCTACCATCCGACGCCCGGCGCCCAGGTCGCGGTCGCCGACATCGACAGCCTGGCTCGAAGGCTCCGGTGGCACTTCGACCACCCCGAGGAGTCGCGAGCGATCGGGCGCCATCGTGCGCCGGGGTTCCGGACGATGACCTGGGCGAAGTGCGCGGCGGGGATCCTCGCGGCGCTCCCGGCGTGAGGAGCGGGGTTCAGTCGCGGGGTGTCGACGACGACGGCGACTCGGCGCGGCGACGTTTCCAGCGACGGTGCGACCAGAGCCACAGCTCGGGTCGTTCGCGGATCTGCGCCTCGAGCAGTCGGACGTGCTTCTCGGTGATCTCGCCGGGCGCGGTTCGTCCGGGATGCTCTTCGATCGGCTCGGCGTGGAGCTCGTAGTGGCCGCGGCTCGGCATCGACATCCGCACGAACAGGAGCGTCTGGTCGTACCGGATCGCGAGCTTCTCGACGCCCTGGTGCACCGGCGTCTCGATCCCGAAGAAGGGGGTCCAGTACGCGACCTCTGCCCGACGAGGTGCTTGGTCGGCCGCGAGGCAGTGGATCGCGTGTCGATCCTGATGGCGCGCGAAGTAGCGACCGACCTCCTTCATCGCCACCATCTCGACGCCGAAGCGTTCCCGGGACTTCCGGAAGAGCGCATCGAAGACGGGGTTCTCCAGCGGCTTGTAGACCACCACCACCGGTTGCTCGAAGAAGAGCGCGGCGGTGAGGCAGGCCCACTCCCAGTTCCCGTAGTGACCGAGGACGGCGATCACGCTGTGTCGCTGCCGGTGGTACTCGTGGACGAACTCCACGTCGCAGTACGGAGCGCGACGGGTGAGCTCCTCCGCGGTGATCGTCAGGCTCTTCACCACCTCGAACGCGACGTCGCAGAGGTGCCGGTAGTAGCGGCGGGCGACTCGGCGTCGCCGCGACTCCGTCCATTCGGGGAACGCGAGGCGGAGGTTCTCGAGGGTGACGCGGCGGCGGATCCGGAGCAGATCGTAGACGACGACGGCGGTGACGTCGGAGAGTCGGTAGAGGACCCACAGGGGAAGCCGAGAGAGGAGGAAGAGGAGGGGAATCGCCGCTCGACTCAGCCAGACCTTCATGAGGTCACTCGCCCGACGCTTCGTCGGGCCCGAGCCATGCGCGCACGAATCCGAGGATGTCGGCGACGACGTCGCGGTACTCGGTGCGGGTCATCGGAACCGCGCCGAGATCGCCGGCCAGCGCCTCCTCGACGTCCCGCGTGGTGAGGTCTGCCAATCGCTCGTCGAGCGGCCGCTCCTCGTCCGGGCCCGCGGGTGGGAGGAGCTGCCCGGAGAGGTAGAGCTGCACGACGCGAACGGCCAGCGCATCGAAGCCGTCTCGCCCCTTGCGGTACTGGAGGATCAGCGAGCGAAGTCGCTCGTCTTCACGGCTCGACAGCTTCGACTCCTCGGTTCCGGCCTCGTCGATGGGCGGGTGAACTCCGCCCGCCGCTCTTCGATCTCGTGGCTATTGGTAACGGACTCCGGGAGGGGCGGCAACCGCTGCCGCGGGGAGTCGCTCAGCGCGTCGGACCGAGCGCCGCCTCCGCCTCGCGCCAGTCCTCCTCGGTGTCGATGTCGAACGACCGCTCCCGAGGCATCACGTAGGCTGCCGTGTCGCCCTCCGTCGCCCGACCGCTCAACAGGAGATCGACGCGATAGATGTAGATCGCCCCGTTCAGTCGGTAGACGGTGGGGAGGTCCTGCCGGCGCGTCGCCCTTTGCTCGGGGCCGACGAGGAAGCGGGCGAGGTCCCGATCGATGGTGAGCATCCAGTGCGGGTGCTCCTCGACTTCGGTGACGCTCACGAGGTGGCTCGCGTGGGTCCGCCCGAACAGCTCGACGGCGTGCTCGAGATCCTCGGGCTGGGTCGCCGGGCAGGTCGCTTGGACCAGCACCACCCAATCCGCCCGCTCTCCGGCAACGCGGAGTGTCCGCACCGCGTGCTCGAGCGCGTCGATCGACGGCGAGTCCGCTCGCGCGAGCTCCGCCGGGCGCGCGATGACCTCCGCGCCGTGGGCCTCCCCGACTCGCGCGATCTCTGGATCGTCGGTCGACAGGACGACGCGGTCGATCACCGCCGCGGATCGGAGCGTCTCGATCGCGCGGCCGACGAGCGGGACCCCGTGCAGGGAGCGGAGGTTCTTCCCCGGGAGGCCCTCGCTCCCGCCGCGGGCGAGGACCAGGCCGAGCGTGCGGGGTCGCGTGGGGGCGTCGGGGGGATGGGAGTCGGTGCGCACGAGAGGGCCTCCATCTCGGGTGGCGGCAGTATTTCAGATTCTCCCGAGCAGCGTTCCCTCCTTGGCGAAGATTGAGCAAACTCGGCTGGCGGACGCTGGACAGCCGGGTTCGGGATCCGAACGTCCGGACCGACGGGTGATCGCCCGGCGGGTTTGGCGCTCGGCACCGGAACTTCCCGTTGGGCAACGGTTTGACTTGC
>JAGQRC010000525.1 GCA_020425835.1 Planctomycetota bacterium
CTCGGGCCCCAGCCGGAGCGACTCCCGATGAGTTGGCAGCCGCTCGCGCGGCGCTGCGCGATCGGCGAGCCGATCGCGATGCGGCTCTTCATCGAGAACCTCGACGGCCGGCCGGTCGAGGGGGAGTTGCGGGTCGAGCTCGGAGAGGGGTGGGAGCTCGTCGGTGCACCGACGCCCGAGCTCCAACCCCGACTCGCTCCGCGATCGACCCGGGAGACGCTCTTCGCCTTCGTTCCCACGGAGCCCGGATCGCGTCGCCTTCCCTCACTGCGGCTGACGATCGGCACCCACGAGCGGACGCTCCAACCGGTCCCGGCGATGATCGATGTCGATGCCGTGCCGCGGATCCGGTTGATCGGTCGGGATCGCGAGCTGGAACGCGTCGAGCGTTGGCTCGCGCGGCATGCGTCGGGAACGATGGCCCTGGTCCGTGGACGAGCGGGCTCGGGTCGATCGGAGCTCCTCGATCGCGCGGTCGGTCTCGCGACCCGGGCCGGGCTGCGCGTCGTGCGCGCCACCGGCCACGGGGGGCCGGGCGAGGCGCTCGAGATGAGCATCGATCTGTTGCGATCGGTCTTGGGCCTGTTCGAGCCGCTGCGGGATCGGGATGCCCGGGTGGACTTCGCCCGAGCGCGTCTGTGCGAGGTGCTCGGAGAGTCGGCGCCTTCCCAGCAGTACTTCATCGATCTCCTCCGCGGAGCCGACCCGGTGGACGTCGACGCCAGTGTCGAGCAGCTCCGCTGGTACCGGCTGCTCAGCGCGTCCGCGACGTTCCGTCCGACGCTCCTCGTGATCGACGATCTCGATCGAGCGGACGAGCCCTCGATCGCACTGGTCGAAGGAGTGCTCCGTCGGGCGCGATCCGATGGGCTGCCGATCTTCGCGCTCGGCTCGACGCGCGACGCGAACGATGCAACCGATCCGTCGGTGAAGATCGACGCCGACCGGATCGCCGAGTCGATCCCTCTCGGACCGTTGTCGGAAGCGGATGTCGATCTCTGGATCGCCGAGCGATTCCCGGGGAGCAACGTTCGCGACTACTGGCCGGGCCTCGCGGCGGCGCTCATCGAGCGCAGCGGAGGGTGGCCGGGGGCGATCCACGAGACGCTCGTCTCCCTCTCCCGAGTCGATGAGCGCGAGGCGCTCTTCCGACCGTGCGGAGCGCGCTGGGAGGTCGACGCGAATGTCGACATCGAGGCGCGACTCGCCTCGATCCCGATCGGCTACGACGCTCTGATCGAGGAGCGTCTCCAGGGAATCTCGGCGTCGAGTGGCCCGATCGTCGAGCTCGCCGCGCTCCTCGGACCGGAGTTCGAAGTGGAGCTGCTCGCTCGTTGGTTCGATTCCGAGGACGAGATCGACGACGCGCTGGACGATCTCGAGAGGGCCCGCGTCATCGAGCCGCTCGACGCCGACCTGAGCCGCTACCGCTTCACCCACCCGGCGCTCGTGCGGTACGTCGTCGCGCGGATCGAGGCGGCGGGGAGCCGTCGCGCGGCTCGTCTGCGTCGGCGTGTCGCGGCGACGTTGTTGGAGGCGCACGATCCGAGCGCCGCGACGGGGCGGTCCGCCGAAGAGCTCGGCCTCCGGCTGATCGAGTTGGGGAAGGCGGACGCGGCGTTGCCCTACCTCCTCGAGGCGCTGCGGCGACGGGTGAAGCGTCGCCAAGCGGCGGATGCGCAGCGGGTCGCGCGGCGGATCGCGGAGCTCGAGAGTCGTCATCCGATCGGCGGACCGAGTGAGCGTTACGAGTGGCTCTCCTTGCAGGGGCGAGCCATGACGATGACCGGTCAACTCGACTCGGCGGAACGCGTCACCTTGGAGGCGAGGCAGATCGCCGAGCGAGCCGGAGATCGGCCCGGCATGCTCCTGTGCACGGTGCTCCTGTCCGAGATCGCGATCCGTCGCGGTCGGTTCGCCGTCGGCCGGGATCTCGCGCTCGCCGCACGCGAAGAGGCGACCGGCCGCTTCGAGCCGATCCACATCGATGCCGGTCGCAACCTCGCGATCGCCTACCGCCGTCTCGGCGACCGCGAGCGCGCCGCGCAGATCTGGAGCGAAGACCTCGAGCGGGCCATCGCCGACAACGACCTGTCGGGAGAGATCCGTTGTCAGAACAACCTCGGCATCCTCGACTACGAGTCGCGGGACTTCGACTCCGCGAGCCGTCGGTTCCGCCGTGCCGTCGACATCGCGCGAGACCTCGACCACCTGGACTACGAGATGACCGCTCGCGTCTGGATCGCGAACATCGCGTTCGAGCGCGGACGACTCGAGGAGGCGAGAGACGGATACCGCGAGGCGATCCCCGCGTTCCAGCTCCTCCAGAATCGTCGGGCGCTCTCGCGCAGCTATTTCAACCGGGCGCAGGTCGAGCTGTTCCGCGGTGAAGGCGACGCGGCGCTCGCGGACTACGAGCGGGCGGTCGCACTCTGCGCGGAGATGGGAGATCTCGCGACCGAAGCGCAGTATCGAACCGATCTCGCCCTCGTCCGGTTCGAGCTCGGCGATCTCGACGGTGCCGGCGCGGAGTGGCTCGCGTGCGACGAGGCGATCCGTCGGCTCTCGGCACCGAGCGCCGCGCTGCGAAGTCGACTCGCGTTGTTGGCCGAACGCCTCGGAGATCGGGGCCCCCTCGAATCGCTGGCGAACGATGCGGACGTCGCCGACGATGGGGACGCGTCCCGCGCTTCCGCCTCGCCGGCTCGTATGCTTCGAATCGCCGTGCGCCTCCGCCACGATCCTCGGCCGCACGACGTGGAGCAGGCGCGAGCGGTCATCGGTCTCTCCGACGTGTGGGGCGAGATCCGGGATCGACTGCTCCTCGCGACGGCGCTCGCGTGCGCGACGTCGGAGACCCTCGAAGAGGTCCGGCGTCGCGTGGTCGGGGAGGGCGGCGGTGAGGAGTTCGGACCCTGGTTGGAGACCGCGTTGCCGCGCTGGCTCGCGTGAGATCGGTGTCGACCGAGCGCGATGCCGCGTTCGGTGCTTCTTCTTGGTTCGGGGCAGCTTCTCGGTACTGTGAATCATCCAGGACGGTGAACCGTCCAGGACGGTGAATCATCCAGGACGGTGAATCATCCAGGACGGTCCATCATCTCGGGCCGGGCATCATCTCGCCACGGGCACGCGCCGGGTCCGGAGCGATGATCGAACGCATCCGGCCACGGCGCACGCCGGTGGCCGTCGAAGGGAGAACCGACATGATTCCGTGGACCGACCGCGTGCATCCGATCCTCCGAGCCGTCGGCTTGACGTTGTTCGCTTCGTTCCTGCTCTCGGCCGCCCCCGCTCCCGCCGCGAGTGTCTCCAAGCTCTCCAAGGCGCTCGCCCGGGCGGCCAAGAGCGAGGACTACGACCAAGTGCGACAGCTGCTCGCCGAGCTCGGGGAGACGGACGACGCCAAGGCGGCGAAGGTCATCGTCCAGTCCCTCGGCGCGCTCCCCCTGCACGAGATCGCGCCCGCCGCGATCGACGCGCTCGCCCGTCTCGGCTCGGAGCACTGCGCGAAGACGTTCGACAAGCTGATCGATGGCAAGTCGACCGCGTGGGAGATCCTCGCGGTGATCACGATGACCGCGGAGAAGATCGGCGACGAAAGGGCGGAAGGCTGGATCGCCCAGGCGATCGCCACCGGGCGACCCGTGGTGATGCGCAATGCGATCCCGGTCGCGGTGAAGCTGAAGTCGAAAGCGGCGATCCCCGCGTTGATGGATCTCTTGGAGACCGTCGGCTACAACCGGACCAACGAGTCCTATCAAGTGCGAAAGGCGCTCTTGC
>JAGQRC010000526.1 GCA_020425835.1 Planctomycetota bacterium
CAGGGACTCGGCGATGAGGCGAGCCGCCTCGTGATGCTCGCGCGCGATCTCGAAGCGGGTGAGCCTCACCGCCAGCGATCCCGCGGCACGGTGAATCTCGGCGCGGTGAATCTCGGCACGGTGAACATCGGCGCGCTGACCGGAATCCCGAGGCGAACACTCGAGGGCCCGCCGACAGAACGCGAGTCCTTCCCGCCATCGTCCGCGGGCGCGCCACCACGGCGTGATCGCGAGCACCAGTGCGCCCATCGCCTCGCCATCGTTGTCTTCGGATGCGATTTGCAGGGCCGAGAGCAAGTTGTCGACCTCGAGCTCGATCTCGTCGAGACGCGCCGCCTCGTTCGGCTCCTCCGAACGGCGCTCGGCCCGGTCCCCTGCCCAGCGCCGACACCACGCGACGAACCGGGTCCGCGTCGTGCGACGATCGGTCTCGGTCGAGAGCTGATCGCTCGCGAACGCTCGCACGACGGTGAGGAGTCGGTAGCGGGTGTCCCGTTCTCCGGAATCGCGGCAGACCTGCACGAGGGAGTGATCGATCAGGCGCTCCAGGACGAGGTCCACCGTCGAGTCCTCGCCCACCGCGAGCGCGGCGTCGCGCGTCCACGTGCCCGGAAAGACGGACAGTCGAACGAAGACGCGCTGATCGGACTCGCTCAACAGTTCGAAACTCCATGCGATGAGATCCCGAAGCGTTCGGTGCCGCATCTCCCCCGAGTCTTCGTTCGACGTGAGGAGACGAACCTCCTCCTCGATGCGCTGCCCGAGATCCGCCAGGCTCCGGTGGCGCAGTCTCGACGCGGCGAGCTCGATCGCCAGCGGAATGCCGTCGAGCCGTTCGCAGATCCGCGTCGCCCATCGGAGGTCGTCGGGGTCGTCGTCCGAGATCGGAACTCCCTCCTCTCGAGCTCTCGTCATGAACAGTGCCACCGCTTCCCCCTCCGGTCCGCCGGGGAGGGGCGGCACGGTGAGCGTCCGTTCCCCCGAACCGCGAAGCGATCGACGACTCGTCGTGACGATCCGCAGTCCCGTTCGTTCGACGAGACGTTCGAGCCAAGCGGAGACCTCCGGCAGGTGCTCGCAGTTGTCGAGGAGGATCCGGTCGGTCCGCTCCGCGACCCTCTGGTGGAAACTGTCGCCGCAGCCATCCGCCGCCGGTGCGAGACCCAAAGCGTCGAGAACGCGCGCTTCGAGCTCCTCGATCGATCGCACCGGAGCGACATCGACGGCCCGGTCCGACGGTCGGGGGAAGCGCTCGAGAGCCTCGATGGCCACTCGCGTCTTTCCCACCCCACCGGGCCCGAGCACGGTGACCCAACGATGGGCCTCGAGAGCCTCGACGAGTTCGCGGAGCAGAGCCTCACGGCCGACGAACCGGGTGCGCGGCGCCGACAACGCCGAGCGAGGAACGAGCGGCGACGACTCCGCACGCGTGAGAAGTTCGACGAGCTGTCGGCCATCGGCCGGTCGTCGATGCTTGGCCCGTCGGAGCGCGGTGGCGATCGCTTCCCGCAACCGGTTCGGCGTCTTCGCCGGGAGCACCGAGAGATCGATCGGTTGCTCGAGTGTCGCCCGCGCCATCGCGTCGAGCGAATCGCCATCGAACAACCGGTGGCCGAGGAGGCACTCGAACACGACGCACCCCCAGGCCCAGACATCGGCGGCCGGCGTGAGCCCGTCCCCGCGGAGTTGCTCGGGGCTGGCGTATCCGATGGTGCCCGCGAAGCGGCTCTCGTTCGCCCCCGAGCCATCGCGCGTCAGCGACAACCCGAAGTCGAGGATCTTGACCGAGCCATCCCGCAGGATCATCGCGTTGGCCGGCTTCAGATCGCGGTGGACGATCCCCTTCGCGTGCGCCTCCGCCAGAGCTCGGGCCAGTTGCACGGCGACGTCGAGTACGCGGGCCGGCTCCGGGCGATGCGCTCGAATCCAGTGCCAGAGGGTCTCGCCGTCCACCCACTCCATGGTCAGGAACGGGCGACCCTCCGACTCCTCGAGCGTGTGGAGCGTGGCCACGAGGGGATGCGTCAGCGATGCGAGGATCCGCGCTTCGCGACGAAACCTCTCGAGCGCCTCAGCGGACAACGGGCTCGCGAGAACCTTGATGGCGATGTCGCGTCCGAGCCACTCATCGCGAGCGCGGTAGACGACGCCCATTCCGCCGCGGCCGGCCTCCTCGAGCACCGCGTAGCGACCGATCGTGTCTGGCACATCGTCGGAACGCGTCGGGCGATCACGACCCGTCGTCTCGTCGGCAACGAATCGCGAAGGGAGCCGCAACTCGGCCTCGGCGTGGGCGCGGAAGAGCCTTCGCAGCTCGGGAAGGAGCTCCCGGTCCGACCCTTCCAGATCGTGGAGTCGCCGGGAACGTTCGTCGGCGGGCACGTCGAGGAGAGTGAGATACAACTCCTTGATCCGCGCCCAATCCATGACGTCACTCCGACGTTTCGTCGGACTCGCGCGGATCGAGTTGCGCGACCAGGAAGGCGCGACCGAACTGCCACTCGCGATGCACGGTGCGGATCGACATCTCGAGCACCTTCGCGGCTTCTTCGACGGTCAGCCCACCGAACGCGCGGAGGAGCACGACGCGAGCCGCGCGCGGATCGAGCGCCTCCAATCGATCGAGCGCCTCGTCGAGGGCTTCGAGATCCCAGTCGGGACCGCGGTCACCCGACAACGCCTCCAGTGAGATCCGTCTCCACTCACCGCCTCGCTTCTTGGCGCGTCGCCGCCGCGCACTCTCGATGACGATACGACGCATCGCCTGAGCGGCCGCGGCGAAGTAGTGCGCACGATTCTCGAAGTGCTGGCCGTCCTTCGCCAAGCGGACGTAGACCTCGTGGACCAGGGCGGTCGGCTCGAGGCTCGCACCCGGAGGCAGCGCGGCGAGCCGATGCCCCGCGAGTTCGCGAAGCTCCGTGTAGAGTGTCTCGGCCAGACGATCGGACGAGCGAGTGGGACGGGCCATGTTCGTCACGCTCCTCTCGCCAAGGATGAACCGGGGACCGCGCGTCGCGATCCGCCCGATGTTCCCAATCGACGCTCCGGACGCCACGCCTTTTTCGGGCTCGGTGGCAGAGTCTCGACTCGACCTGCGCATTGTCGATCGGGTTTTCATGGCCCGGTGCACGCCAACGAAAGGAGTCGCCATGTGGAGAGTGCTCGAGCTGGTCGTCGTGTTGGGCGTCGGAGGTTTCTGGATCGAGGGAGTGTCCGCGCAGGGCTACCCGCCGGGTTATCCGTTCGGCCAGGACGGGACGAGCGATCACCCGGAAGGCTACGACGGTTGGCCGAGCGATCATCCGGACAATCCGCTGCCGGGTGTCTCCGGCGATGGCGGCGACGGCGTGAACGCGTCGCCCACACATCGCGCGGGACGCGGAGGTCGAGGCGGGCTCGGGACGGCGGGAGCTCCCGGAGGACGAGGCGGCGATGGCGGCTCGGGCAGCGGGGCCTTTCCCGGAGGGCCCGGAGGGGCCGGCGGTGACTCGTCGGCGGGTTCGGGCGGGAATGGCGGCGACGGGGGAGACGCCGCGAGCGGCCCGGCGGCCGGCGTCGGGGGCGACGGCGGCGGGGGTCTCCAAGGTGGATCAGGAGGTTCGGGTGGAGACGGTGCCGGCGGGATCCGTGGAGCGCGCGGGGGGAACGGCGGCGCGTCGACCGGCGGTGGTTCGACCGGGGGGGCCGGTGGTCTCGGGGGGGCCGGCGGGCTCGGCGCGTCGGGGGGACCCGGCGGCCGCGGTGGCGCGGCCCCCGCGGGAACCGGGG
>JAGQRC010000051.1 GCA_020425835.1 Planctomycetota bacterium
CCTGGTCGATCGACGTCCGCTCGACGACGTTGACCGCTTCGGTCTCCTCGTCGGTGA
Source organism: Planctomycetota bacterium (assembly GCA_020425835.1). The sequence continues at coordinate 58 of JAGQRC010000051.1, forward strand.
ACTTCGGCTCGGGCGGCACCGTGACCTCGCGGTAGTCCGTCGACCCGCTGAGATCTCCGACCGAGACGTGGTGCACCGCGAGGTAGGAGTCCCGGAACTCGGGGGGCAATCGGTCCGCGATCTCCCGGAAGAACTCGTCGGCGCGGCGGTAGGCCTCACGGGCCTGATCGAGGTCGCGGCGGCGAACGAGGATCTCGGCGCGTTCGATCTCCACGCGACCGAGGATCTCGACGTTCTTGACGCCCTCCACCCCGCGGGCGATCAGCGCCAGCCGGTCGAGGAGCGCCTCGTCGGACTCTCGGCCGATCGCGCGGAGCGCTGCGAGCTCGAGCAGTTGGGTGCGCGCGGTCAGGACGGGAACGTTGAGCGCCATCGCGTTCGACACCGCCTCGCGCGCGAGCCGGTGCGCCTCCTCGTCGTTCCCCCTCTGGAGCTGGAGCTCGCAGATCTCCATCAGGCAGTGGGACAACCCCCAGCGCGTCCCCTGCTTCGCGAACACGCCCAGTGCCCGGAAGAGATCGTTCTCCGCCTTGCTCATATCGTCGCTGCGCCTCCGGAGACGACCGCGCAGGAGGTAGTTCAGCGTGTTGAGGTAGCGCATCTTGTAGTCGCGCGACAGGCGCAACGACTCGCGGAGATACTCTTCGGCCCGCTCGTCGTCGCCGAGGTCGAGGTGGGTCTTGGAGAGGTTGTGGAACGCGACGGCCTTCCCGAAGGCGTCGCCGATCTGCTCCGCTCCGTCGTGCGCCTGGTTGTAGTGCGCCAGCGCCTCCATGTACTCCGCGGAGGCGAGATGCGCGTCCCCGAGGTTGTTCAGGGAGATGATGATGTCGGGGACGTTCTCCAGGTTCTCACGGATCTCGAGCGCACGAGTGTGGAACTCGATCGCCTGCTCGAGGTTGCCCTTGAAGTAGTTCGCGCTACCGATGGTGCTGAAGACCATCGCGTGCTCGCCCTTCTCCTCGAGCCCTTCGACCTTCCCGAGGGCATCCGCGGCGATCTTCATCGCCTTGTCGTACTTGCCCATGCAGACGTAGATCCAACCGATCGCGTTGTACACGCGGACCGTCTCGGATCGCACGGCGGAGTTGGGGTCGGCGAGCTCGATGATGTCGCACGCCTCCTTGTAGCACCGCAGCGCGCGGTCGTACTCGCCCCGGATCTCGTCGAGCTTCCCTCGCTTGCGGAGGATCCGCGAGCGGTCGACGACTCCGAGGTCCCCGGTGTACTCGGTGTCGAGGAGAATGTCGTAGCTCGCCTGGGCGATGTCGAAGTCGCCGCTCAGCGTTCCGATGTCGCCGATCTTCTCGTGGGTGTCGAACCAGACCCGGTGGTACTCGGCGTTCCCCTCCACCTGCTGGACGACGTGGCGGTAGTGCGCCACCGCGCGCTCGTGCGCGAAGATCCCCCGGCAGATGTCGCCCGCCCGCAACGTGTACTCCAGCGCCTTCCCGACCCGGTCGGAGCGCTGGTAGTGGTACGAGAGGTCCTCGACGATCTCCTCGATCCGATCGCTGAACTCGGTGACCAGCGCGTCGGCGAGCGAACCGTGCAGTGCGGCGCGACGATCGCTCGGGATGTTCTCGTAGATGATCTCGCGCAACTTCGGCTGCTCGATCGAGAAGTGCAGGCGGCCGGAGTCCAGGTTCTTGGCGACCATGCCGCGATTCTCGAGTTCACGCAGCGAGCTCATCACGCTGATTCGCGCGAACTCGGGGAAGTGCTCGAGGAACTTGCCGGAGATCGGCTTGTCGTAGACGGAGAGCGCTTCGAGCACCCGCTGGTGCTGCGTGTCGAGCATTCGGAAGCGGCGTAGGAGGATGGCCTCGATGCCGTGCGGGATCTCGATGCGGCTGAGATCTCCCCCACCGCGAATCCTCCACTTGTCGCCCTCGCGCCCGATGATCCCTTCTTCCTGGAGCCCCTTGAGCGTCTCGACGATGAACAGCGGATTGCCGCCGGTTCGTTCCTCGAGTCGATCGAGGAAGGTCCGGGGGATCTCCTCGAGCTGGAGCATGTTGTGGATCAACTCGGCGATCTGCGGCCGGGTGAACCTCCGCACCGCGAGCTCCCGGACCCGGTCGTCCTCGCGCAACCGACCGAGTAGCGACCGGAGGGCGTCGGGCAAGGTCTCGTCGCTGCGCATCGTCGCCATGACCATCAGCGGGAGCTGTCCGTGAGCCTCCACCTCCGCGATGCGATCGATCAAATGACCGAGGAGCTCCACCGTCGCCTCGTCGGCCCAGTGAAGGTTGTTCAGGTCGATCACACAGGGTTGGGCGATCGCGGCATCGATGATGAAGTTCGCCAGGCCGTCGATGAAGTAGAGGCGCTCCTTGTCCGGCCGGAACCCGGTGCTGTCCTCCGCCTCCTCGCTCGAGCGGAGCTTCGGGCAGAGCCGGCGCGCCGGGAGACGGTGCTTCTCGAACACTTCCGACTCCAACCCGACGCTGAGCGCGATCTGCTCGATGAGCTCGCGGAACGGGTGGTAGGCGTCGTGATTGGTCTCGTAGCAGTTCCCGGTGTGGACGGGGATCTCGCGCATCTTCAGGAAGTGCTTGAACTCCTCGAAGAGCCGTGACTTCCCGACGCCGATCTCGCCGCTGATCAAGTAGAACGGCGGACGCTTCCCGCCGTCGCGCAAGATTCGACTGATGACGCTGGTGTCGCCGGAGGGCTTTCGCGCCGCTTCGCCGTTGGGGCCGAAGATCGCCTCGGCCTCCTCCTTGAGTCGGTTCAACTCCTTGCGACGGCCGACCACGCGCGAGCAGTAGAGGTACGAGACCTGCGTCTCCGCGGTCTCGATCTCGAAGTGACGACCGGAGCCGGCATTCAAGCTCTGGATGATCGCGCGCGCCGAAGGAAACCGATCGTCGGGATTGTCCTCGAGCAGGCGAACGATGATGTCGGCGAGGTAGCTGGGGCGATCCTGGAGAGGTCGCCGAATCTCCTCTCGCCAGTTGAGCTTCGAGCGGTCCATCGACTTTCCCGTGGAGTCGACGAACGGGAGGTAGCCGGTGAGGATCTGGAAGATCGTCACCCCGAGCGAGTAGAGATCGGCCCGCTTGTCGGGGGTCTGACCGCGGATGATCTCCGGCGCGACGTAGTTGAAGGTCCCCTTGATCGCGAAGTTGAACGTGCCGGTGATCTGCTCGGCGAGACCGAAGTCGATGAGCTTCGCTCGAGGCGGACCCTTGCCCTTGTCGCTTCCGCCGTTGGCGATCGCCTCCGGATTCCACTCGACCTTGGATCCCTCATCCTGGCCGACGCTGCGCTCGCGAGTGACCAGGATGTTGTCCGGCTTGACGTCGAAGTGGACGTAGCCCTGCGTGTGGATGTACTCGAGCGCGCGACAGATCTGCGCGAGGATGTCGAGCAGCTCTTCATCGGCGATGCCCCGCGTCGCCCCGAACAGCTCCTCACCGTGGATGAACTCGCTGACGATGTAGAAGTCACTGGAGTCGTGGACGCGCCCGAAATCGTGGACGCGAGCGAGATTCGGGTGACGCAACCGAGTCAACGCCTCGTACTCGCCCTTGGACCAGAAGTCCGCCTCATCGAGGTTGTCCGAAGCGAGGACCTTCAGCGCGACCAGCCGATGCACCTTGATCATGTCCTCGACGAGGTAGACCTCGCCCATCGCTCCCTGACCGAGGAGCCGGACCACCTGATAGCGGTGGTTGATGAAATCCTGAGGCTGGAACTTCGGCATTCGGGACTTCCCGCGACCGTCATTGCGACGGACGCAGTGCTCCGGGATCACCGCGATCCACCGAGGAGAACTGCGCCGGAATAGAGCGTCGTCCAAGAATACAACGGTCATCCGAGCGGGACGAACGGGGGTGGCCGGCCGGGGATGGACCTACTCGGAACGACGGTCGTAGGACCGCTCTCGGGAAGGCCTTGCTACTGGGGGTACCCGAGCGCCCGGGCTCTGGCCTCGAGCCAGGAGCGGGCCGGCGTCCCCGTGAGTCGCGCCTCGATCACGCTCAGGTCCGGCGGCACGACGAGGCGAACGAACCCTCCCGGTTCGATCCCGCCAGGCGCCGGGATGACGTCGATCGACGCTTGCCAGTCGATGCCGGCGCCCCAGTGCAGCTCGATCGTTTCCCGGCGAACGAGGACGCGCAACGTCGATGGCTCGGATCGGATCAAGGCGTCGTGGATGAGCTCACCCTGGCCTCGGTCGAGAGACCTCTCGACGATGCTCCAACCGCCGGCGCTCACGCGGAGCTCGCCCACCGTGTGATAGTGCAGCCCGATCGCCATGTCGCCGTAGGCGATCAGCAACGCCCATGCGGTGCCGCTCGGAGGCAAGAGGCGCCACTCGGCCTCGAGACCTCCGTCGAAGGGGATCCCGCTCTCGAGGATCTGAGGTTCATCGCTCTCGTGGCGCAGCCCGCTCGCCGCGCCGCGCCACAACGAAGCGTCGTGCCGCCACTCCGTCAACGCGCTCGGATCCGCGAAGCTCCACGTCAGCGTCGGCGGCTGGTCCCATTCACCGGTCACCCGGGCCGCGATCCGATCGCTGCGCAGGAACGACCCGACCCAGAGTCGATCCTCCACCCGCTCTTTCTCGGTCGACCAGACGCGGGCCGCCTCCGTTCGAGCCAGCGACTCGGACTCGAGCTCCCGCCATCGCTCGATGGCCGACTCGCGTTGCCACGCACGATACGCCTCGCGAACGTGGTGAAGCAGCGTCGCTGCTGCGATCTCTCGCTCCAGCTCCGGAACGGGGGCTCCGATCTGGTCGAGGAGGAGCGAGAGGGAGGCGGCGTCGGCTCGTTGCAGCAGCCCGACCGTGAGAAGCCGTTGGAGCATCGACTCGCCGCGGGAGGGGTCTTGGAGCTCCGGATGACTCTGGAGCACGGCGAGCGCCCACTCCGCGGTCGGATCCTCGACGGCCAGTGTCCAGTCGGGACGCGGCACTCCGTCCAACCCGGTGATCCCACTCCCGGCGAGCCATGCGCGCCGTGCAGCCGAGGCGCGACGCGCTTCGTCGATCTCCGATCGGTCGAACGACCAACCCGACGCGGGCGCGACGGCGGAGATCGCCGAGAGGTAGAGCGGTCGATCGGCCGGATCCTCATCGCCGATCGCTCGACGGACAGCGCGAGCGCCGATGCGATCTCCGCGCTCCACACACGACCGAAAGGCAAAGACGTACTCGTCGATCCTCCGTTGGAGTCGCACCTCGATCTCGTGTTGCCAGGTCTGGTAGCCCACTTCGTAGGATCCGACCCGCAGCCGCAGCGGGAACGACTCGAGCTCCGCCGAAGCCGCAGTGAAGGCGTCGCGGTCGAGGAGCGACCGAGTCGCGGCCTCCACGTCACGCCACCCCGGAGACGCCTCCGCCTCGAAACTCGACTTCGCGAGCTCTCGCCACTGCTCGACCTCCGCGGTGTCCGGCCCGAGTTCGAGGAAGGCGAAGATCTCCCGCCATGACCGCTCCGGTTGCGACCAGAGCCGATCCCACTCCACCGCGAGCGCGGACGGTGAAGCCTCGGCCACGGCGGGACTCGGCGCTTCATCCGTCCGGACCACGCGCGGCACCGAATCGGTCGGTGGGTGGCTCCAGTAGACCCGAGCGAGCGTCGCGCCGAGGAAGACACAAGCGACGGCGAGCCCGGTGGGGACGACCCAGGACACCCTCCGTGGCGGAGGTTCTCCGGCACCCTTGGTGAAGTCCGGCGGCGGAACGACGCGCGGCCGACCCGGCAACGTGGAGACCGCTCGGGCCAGCGCCGCGCACCCGTCGTAGCGCTGCTCGGGGTCCTTCGCCAACAAGCGGTCGACGATCGCCCCGAGGGCCGCCGGAATCTCCGGTCGCTCGTCGCGGATCGGCACGATCGCCTGCTCACGCTGCGCCCGCACCAACTCGGCGACGGTCCGCGCCTCGTACGGCGGACGGCCGACGAGCAGGTGATAGAACGTGGCGCCGAGCGCGAAGAGGTCCGAACGGATGTCGATGCGCTCGCCGGTGCCGAGCTGCTCCGGCGCAATGTACGGGGGGCTCCCGTGGATCATCTCGGGATCGCGGAGTTTGCCGGGAGGCCGGCAGAGTCCGAGGTCGACCAGCTTCAGCGATCCCGTGGGTGTGACGATCCAGTTGGACGGCTTGCCGTCACCGTGGGTCCACCCTCGCGCCTCGAGGAACCAGAGCGCGCTCGTGGCCTGAGCCAGCCAATCGCAAGCGCGCTCCACGGAGACCACGCCTTCGCGGAGGAGGTACTGGAAGAGGTTCTCCCCGGCGACGAACTCCATCGCGAGGTAGGGAATGTCGCCATCGATGCCGGCATCGTAGGCGTGCACGATGTTCGGATGGTTGAACTGACCGGCGCTCTTGACCTCGCGCAGGAATCGCTGGATCGCGGCGGGGTCGCGTCGGCCCGGGGTGAGGATCTTCAGAGCGACGGTGCGCTCGAGGTTCGGGTGGTCCGCCTCGAAGACCACGCCCATTCCGCCCTGACCCACGCGCCGCTTCAGTCGGAACGGACCGATGCGGTTGGAAGGTTGTCCGGCGATCTCACTCTCGAGCCGTCGGATGCGAACGGGGTCGACGCGAAACTCCCGGCCGAGGAGCTCCGCACAGGACACGCGAAGGTCCCCGCGATGCCAGTTCTCGAGCACCGAGAACAGGCGGGCGAGATCCGCCCGATCGATCAGTCGCTCTTCGAGTGCGCGATAGGCGAGACGGAAGTCGGGAATCTGCATCGCAGCCGAACTCCTCGCCTCATTGCCTCGGGGCACTGCCGACTCAGCTCTCGCGCACCGCCTTGAAGATGTCGTACTTCCGGATCTCCGCTTCCAGCTGCTCGATCCGCTGGAGCTGGCTGTGCGCGTTCTGCGCGTACGAGGGGTCCTTGTCGAACGCCGCGTTCCCGTCGACGCCCTTCAAGAGCGACTCGAACACTTCCTTCGCGTCGCCACAGGTCTGCTTCGCGGCGAGGATCCAGTTGTCCTTCGTCGGCGCGTCGGTCTCGGCCTTGGCCCGATCGATGTACTCCGGCACGCGCTCACGCAGCAGTGCCACTGCCCAGTTGAACTGGATGTCGAACTCCTGGGTCGACAGCGGGACGGACTTGCGAAGCTGCTTGCGCCGTTCGATCTCGGCGAGGGAGTCGACGGCGGTCGCCGCCCGGACCCCACTGACCGGCATGCCAGCCGCGTCGAGCCCGATGTAGGTCACCGTGGGGATGACGATCAGCAGGACGACCCCGATCAGGATGTCCATGCTGTCGAACTGGAACTCGTCCTCGGCGCGAACGATGTTGGGTCGCGACGCCGAGGGCTTCTTCGCGGACGGCTTGGGCATGGCGCTTCCGTCGTTCTGGGAGCGCGGGTGACGCGCTCGGGTCCGTCCCGAAAAGGGGCGAGCCGTCCGAAGGGTCGGCTCCGCCCGAGGGAGATTCAGAATCCGCCGGACTTGATCAAGTCGTGGAGCGCGGTGGTGACGCGATCGTACTCCTGGCTGTACCCGCGGTAATCGGGGGGAAGCTCCCCGTTCTCGTCGCGCACCGGATCGAGCATCGCGTCGAGCTTGTCGAGGACCCCGCGCAGAGCCGCCTTCGCTTCGTCGACCTTGTCGTTGAACGCCTTGGAGTCGTCTCCATCCTTCAGCGCGAAGGCCTCCCGCTTGAGCACCATGGCCTTGGAGATGTCGCTCTTGATCGCCGCGAACTCCTTGTCCGAGGTGGTCTCCACGACCACGGGCTCTTGGTTCTGCTTCGCGGCCTGATGCGAGAGGATCACCTTGACGACGAAGAAGGTGATCGCGCCGAGGAGCGCGACCAGGGTGACGATCACCACGACGGGCGAAGCACCCTTCTTCTTGGACGCCTGGAAGCTGGGCACCTCGCGGGAGCCGCTCGGGCTACGCGGAGCAGGTCGATTCACAGTGATGGCCTCTCTGGGAGGGATGTCTCTCGAAGGAGGACTGCTAGCGGCTCGGGGATCCACGTCGTCCGGCCGAATCCGACGATTCACACGCCGGAGACTCCGGCGTCGAGGTCACCGGCGAAAGGTCACGGTTCCGTCAAGACGCGAGGGTGCGCCGAAGTCGGGCATCTTAGCGATCGACCGCCGGGGCGGTAGCTCTTCGCGGTGCGCGTGTGGTCCGACGTCCGCACGCTGCCGTTTGGCGGGGGGAGGCCTCGCCGCTTCGACGAAGGACGCAGCGACCCGGGAGCGGTGGTCGATCGATCGCGTAAACCAATCTTTGAAATAACTTTAGATAGGAGAACCTCACCCGGCGGCGGGGCGCGGCGACATCCAGAGCCCCCACAACTCGTCACCGGTCAACGGCCGGAGCTCGATCGGGGACGACGTCGCGGGAACGAAAACGACGGTTCCTCGACCCCACGGCTCGCTGCCCGCGATCTCGGCGCGTCCGGCCAGCAGACAGAAGATCGCGAATCGCTCGCCCGCCCTCCATCCCGGCGGTGCCAGCGAGAGTGGCTCGGCGGTCCGCACTTCGTAGATCTCGAACGGGGAATCGGGATCGTTCAACCTCGCACGCCAACCCCGGACCGCGGGTCCCGGCGCGGGGTACGGGCAGGGCTCGAGCGGTGGCGGAACGATGGGGGCCGCCTCGTCGAGGTGGAGTTGCCGCGGCTTCCCGTCGAGACCGGGTCGGTCCCAGTCGTACAGCCGAAAGGTGCTGTCGGACGTCTGTTGGATCTCCGCGAGGAGTAGTCCGGGGCCGATCGCGTGGACGGTGCCGGACGGCAGATAGACGAGGTCGCCGCGACGGACGTGGACCCGGGTCAGGCCCTCGGCACCCCGTCCGGTCCGCGCGCGCTCCAGATACTCCCGGTACTCGACGTCGAGCCCGTAGACGATCCAGGAGTCGTCGGCACTGTCGAGGATCACCCACGCTTCGGTTTTCCCCGCGTGACCTCGCAGTCCGAGCCTCTCGATGAGCGCATCGGAAGGGTGGACCTGGACCGACAACGGCAGCGCCGCGTCGAGGAACTTGAACAGCAGCGGAAGCCGAGGCGGTCCGCCGTCGCGGTGGACCCGGGTGCCGAGGAGAGCCGACGGCTCGCGCTCGAGGAGCGAACGCAACGTCTCCCCCGCGGCCGGGCCGGAGGCGACGCGCGAATGGAGCGCGGGGTCGTCGCCGACGTCGGAGACCTCCCAGCTCTCGCCGATCGGCTCGCCGCCGGCGCTATCGGCGAGCTCGGGATGGAGATCCCGGAGGATTCGCGATCCGCCCCAGACTCGAGGGACGAGGATGGGATGGAGCCGCAAGGGCTCGTGGGAGAACGCCTGGGTCAACCGTCACGCTCATTTCCGGCGGGCGAACTCGAGTCGCGTCGAACACCCGACGAGGTGCTCAGGAGCCGAGTTCTCGACGCAGCATGGCGAGGAAGGCTCCGAATCGGTCGAGATTCGATGGATCGACACGACACAGCGATTCGTGAGCGTTCAGCATCAACTCGGCTCGGTCGCGATCGGACTCCTCGATCGGCTCCAGCCGACGCAGAGGGATGTCCGGCAGCGCGGCTTCGCTCTCGTGCACGGTGAGCAAGCGGTCGATCCCCACCTCGTTGAGCGTCCGTCGCACCGTCGTCGACGCGTTGAGGACCACGACTCGACAGGGCTCCCCCGTGCCGAGTGACATGTTGACGAGCACCCCGAGGAAGGTCGAGTCGAGCCCCAGGCATTGCGAGAAATCGAGCACGAACTGTCGTATGCCCTCGCGATGCATCCGGCTCACATAGGCCTGGAACGGCGAGCAGTTGTTCATGTTGCCGAGGCCGACGACCTGCCCGTAGACGACCTCGTCGCCCCGAGTCACGCAGACGTAGCCTCGCTCGCTCCACTTCACCACGTCGCGCCGCTCCCACCCCTCGTCAGCTCGCGCTGAGAACCGGTCCGGCGGCCAGACGCGCGAACTCGACCCCGCGAGGCCGGTCCGGTGTCAGTCGTCCTGCGTTCGCAGCGCATGCTGGAGCATCTCCCTGGCTTCGGTCCGCGACGTCTCGCTGTCCGCCGACCCACGAATCATGGCGGCCAGCTCGCGCTCCCGCGCTTCGCCGTCCAGCGCCTTCACCGAAGTCTTGGTGCGACCCCGGGTCACTTCCTTGTCGACGTGGAAGTGAGAACGGCCGAAGCTCGCGACTTGCGGGAGATGTGTCACGCAGAAGACCTGATGATGGCGACCCAGTTCACCGAGCTTGCGCCCGATCTCCGTTCCCAGACGACCGCCGACCCCGGTGTCGATCTCGTCGAACACGAGGATCGGAACGCGACCGACGCTCGCGAGCACACTCTCGAGTGCGAGCATCACGCGCGAGAGCTCTCCACCGGATGCGATGCGTCGCAACGGTCCGAGCGGCTCTCCCGGGTTCGGGCCGAACTCGAACTCGACCCGGTCGGCGCCGCGGAGGTCGAATCGACTCAGGAGCCGCGACGCCGCTCCACCAGCGGTCGCCGGTCCTCCGCCCTCCGACTCTATCATCGGGTCGGCGGCCTCGACTACCGCAGAGGCCGTTTCCGGCTCCGATGCCTCCAGGGATTCGATACACACCTCGAGAACGGCCTTCTCCATCCCGAGCTCTCCGAGACCCGACCGCACTTCGCTCGCGAGCTTCTTCGCCGCGGCGCGACGACGACGCGTCAACGATCTCGCGCTCTTCTCGAGGTCGACGAGCGCTGCGTCCAGTTCGCGCCGGCGCTGCGGAACGCGCGCCTCGTCGTCGACGATCGAATCGAGCTCCGTTCGCACCTCGTCGCGGTATCGCACCAAATCGTCGGCCGTTCGGCGATAACGCTCCTCCAACTCCACCAACCGATCGAGTCGGTCCCGGGCGACCTGCAGATCACTCGGATCCCTCTCCAGCTCGTCGCCAACCTCGCGGAGACTCCGAATCGCGTCGTCCAACGCAGCGCTCGCCGCGTCCGCCGACCGCACGAACTCGGCGATCCCCGGGTGCAGCTCCGCCAATTCGGCGAGATCGCGGCTACGCCGCGCCAACCGGTCGCTCGCACTGTCATCATC
>JAGQRC010000527.1 GCA_020425835.1 Planctomycetota bacterium
GGGCGGCGAAAAAGCGCGAAGGAACGGCCGAATTGCGGAATCTCAAGCGGAGATGGAGCCTTGGCGAATCCGATCGCGGAGGGCCTCGACGACGAGGCGCGCGGGATGTCGGTCGACGACATCCTCGCGGCGGAGCGCGTACACCCGAGTCTGCACCGGCTCCTCGAAGCCGAGCCGACGCAGCGGACTCGTCGAGGCGAGGGTCGAGGAGCGTGGAAGGAACGCCAGGAATCGACCGATGGCGCAGACCGCCGTCGCCTGCGCGACCTGATGAACACGGAGCGCGACATCCCGCCGAAGATGCGTGGGCCAGTGATCGGCGCCCGGCGTGGAGCGCGGGGGGCCGACGAAACGGTGCGCGAGGATCTGCGCCACCGTCGGATGCTCGACGTCGGCCAACGGATGGGCGGGGCCACAGTAGACACCGTGCGACAGCTGGTCGAGGGGCTCGATCTCCAAGCCGTCGTCCGAGCTCGGCGACGTGCAGATCGCGACGTCCAGGTCGCCACGAAGGAGCTGCGAGGCCACCTCCGCGGTCGGCACGAACAACAGCTCGGGGTGAAGCCTCGGATAGCGTCGACAGACATCGTCGAGGAGCGGCGGGAGGTGGTCGACGTAGAGCCCGGTGCAGGAGATCCGCACGACGCCGTGCGGTTCGGGCGACTGGAGCTCCGTGACGCTCGCGTGGATCGAGCGCATGCCGCGCCGCACGCCCTGGAGCAGCGCCTCGCCCTCGGCGTTCGGTCGCAGCGCGCGGTCGGTGCGCACGAAGAGCTCTCGCCCGAGGGACTTCTCGAGCAGGCGGAGGGTCCTCGACAGCGACGATGCACTCATCCCCAGACGCTGCGCGGCATCGGTCAGACTCTCCGACTCCGCGACCGCGCGAAACACCGGGAGCCAGTTCCAGAACGAATCCAGCTCGCTCAACGGATCCATGCGGCGGCCTCTCTTCGAACCATTCGAACGGGTCGTTCGAACTCTGCCAACCCGGCAACCGATGTCACCCCCACTTTCGTCTGGTGGGTCACGGGGGCGGCGGTTCGTTCCCGTTGGAGAGGTGAGTCATGACACGGACATCGTGCATGATCTTGGCGTTCCTGTGTGGGTCGACGATGTCGATCCTTCGGGCGGAGCAGGTCGTGATCGTCGTCGAGAACACGTCGTCGCTCGACGGGTTCTACTTCACTCCGCTCTGGGTGGCGGCCCACGATGGGTCGTTCGACATCTGGTCGCGAGGACAGCTCGCGTCCGACTTCCCGGGGCTCGAGTCGCTGGCAGAAGCGGGGGACACCGCCCCGATCGACGCGGAGTTCCAGGCGAGCGCGGCCGGGCTCGCCGGCGGCCAGAGCGCGACGATCGCGGCCGATACCGTGCCGGCGCCGGTCTTCACTCCGGGCGAGTCCGCGACCTTCCTCCTCGACGTCGGCGATCCGCAACTCAACCGATTCTTCAGCTACGGGTCGATGGTCATTCCCTCCAACGATCTCTTCTTCGCCAACGGCGTCCCGAACGAGCACGAGATCTTCGACGCCGCGGGCCACTTCGTCGGACCGATCACGATCGAGATCCGAGGGAGCGATGTCATCGACGCCGGGACGGAGCTGAACGACATCGAAGGGGGTGCGGCCTTCACGACGCTCGGCGGGACCGCGGTCGACGAGATGAACCCGCTCGCGGCCATCGAAGATCTCGATCCCGCGGACAGCTACCTCCAGTCGATCATCGGGGCCCCGCTCGCGACCGGAGGGACCATCGGCTCGATCTTCGCCCCCGACGACGTCATCGCGCGGATCACCGTCAAGGTCCCGTCCGGACCGAAGCTGCGAGTCACGATCGAGAACACTTCTCCCACCGGCGGGTTCTTCCTCACGCCGTTCTGGGTGGCGGCCCACGATGGGAACTTCGACGTCTGGTCGGGAGGCCAGCTCGCCAGCGACTTCCCGGGTCTCGAGATGCTCGCCGAAGAGGGGAACACCGGGCCGCTCTCGGAGCGGTTCGCGATGAGCTCTTCGGGATCGGCGGGCGGAGTGCAGGCGACGTTCGCCGCCGACGCCAGCCCCCCACCCGTCTTCAGTCCGGGCGAGACGCAGTCGTTCACGTTGCCGGTCGGGGACGCGACGCTCAACCGCTACTTCAGCTACGCGTCCATGGTCATTCCGTCGAACGATCTCTTCGTCGCGACCAGCGTTCCGACCACCTACGAGCTGTTCGACGGCAACGGCGACTTCGTCGGACCGGTCGTGATCGAGATCCGTGGCATGGACGTCGTCGACGCCGGGACCGAGGTCAACGACATCGAGGGGGGCGCCGCGTTCTCGACTCTCGGCGGTACGGCCAGCGACGAAGCCAACCCGCTCGCCGATCTGTACGATCTCGATCCATCCGCGGCCTACCTGAACAGCATCGTCGGCACGACCACCGCGAGCGGGGACACCATCACTGCGGTGTTCGGTGAAACGATGGTCATCGCCCGAATCACGATCGACGTGGTGGTGGATGCCGACTTCGTCCGCGGCGACGTCGACGGCTCCGGCGTGCTCCAGGTCACTGATGGGGTCCGGATCCTCCAGACGCTCTTCGCGGGTGGTCCCGACTTCCCGTGCGAGCGGGCCGCGGACGTCAACGACTCCAACGTCATCGACCTCGCGGACGCGGTGATCCTGCTGACCTATCTCTTCCAGGGTGGCTTCCCACCCCCGGCTCCGTTCCCCGGTTGCGGCCCGGATGGAACTCCGGACCTCCTGTCCTGCGAGGTGTTCGCGGCCTGTCCGTGAGCGCCGAGCCTTCTCTCGCTCGATCGAAGTCGGTCGCGGACGATGCTCGCCACCGACTTCGATCCCCTCGCTCGGATGGAGATCGTGGCGACCGAGGTTCTCACGAGCTCAGGGAGGAGACGAAACCGGTGAGGAGCTTCTCGAGCGCATCCGCCGGGATCGTCTCGGCCACCGCTTGGTCGGTCGGCTTGCCCTGGCGAAGGGCTTCGTAGAGCGCGACCAGGATCGGCCGATGAGCACCACCGTCCGCTTCGAGCAGGAAGTGGACCCAGGCGTGGGCGAGCGCGCCCGACTCGCGCACCATCTGCTTCTCCTGGAGATAGTCGAGGAAACCGCTCTTCCCGATCTCGTCGAACCCCTGTCTCGCCTTCGACTTCACGTCGGCGGGGAGCGGCGCGACGGTGAAGGTCTCGCCCTCGATGCGGAGTTCGCGGTGGTACTGCACGAGTCCGGTCTCCCACCACTCCGGGAGCGCGGAGCTGAGCCGCTTGAGGTTCTCGCCGATGACCAGACCGCCCATCGTCCCGATGGTGTCATCCTTCTCCTCGACGATGGCCAACGCCGCCTTGCCCCGTTCGAGCGAGTGCGGCTGCGCGTTGCCGGAGTAGGCACGCAGGACTTCGGGGGAACGGAACACGTAGACGGTCGACGTCTGCTTCCACCCGGTCGGGGCGGGGAAGATCGCGAAGAAGCGCGCGACGACCGCATCGACACCCTTCGCCCATCGGTCCGCGTCCTCCTGGGAGGTCGAGCAGAGGATCTTCACGCGCTCCGTCGCGGCCTCGAACTGCTGCTTCCACTGCGGGAGCTTGCCCTGCGCGTGACCCCCGCGGTTCGCCACCATCAGCGGGAGATCGGGGTGGAGCTCTCCCTTCAGGATCAAGGACTGGAGCGCTGGCGACTTGCCCTTCGACGATGCGAACGAGAAACGTTGGTACGCGATCGCGTCCTTCCGCATCTTCTCCTTGGCGATCGCTCGTCCGTTCACGGAGA
>JAGQRC010000528.1 GCA_020425835.1 Planctomycetota bacterium
CCTTCTACTCTCCACACTCCCCCGCCCTTCGAAGTCCGGCGGCGACTGCGTGACGCCGCTCTGCCAACCCCGAGAGACCGAACCGCGCCCCGCTCCGCCCCCATCGGCACCGACCCCGCCAAGCCCCCTGCTACCGCGCCCCCGGGCCTCCGAACGCGCCACCGCACCAAGCCACCACTTCCCCGAAGGCGCCGTCCGTGACGGGTTTGCCTCTGGGTGCGGGTCTTCCGCCCCACGTCGTCGGGGGATCGATGCTAACCCTTCAGGTGGGAACCCAGGTGAACAGGGGCTGAGGGATGAAGCGAGCGGCGGGGCGACGGGTGCGATCGAGGTCTCGTCGTGCGGGTGGATTCACGCTCGCGGAGTGCGCGATTGCGATCGTGATCCTCGGGAGCAGCGTCATTGCGGGTCTGATGCTCTTCGAGACGCAAGCGTCCGCGTACGAGTCCCAGGCTCTCGAGAGCGCGGGGCTCGGCTACCTCAAGCGCGACTTCGAGTGGACCAACGCCATTCCGTTCGACGCGCTCGCGACGCAGAACTGGACGGCGGTTCCCGAGGACGGTCGTTTCCAAGTCGGTCGATTGGTGACCGACCTCAACACCGAACTGAAACAGATCGACGTCTACATACGATGGACGACGCCGACCGGGGTCGTGCGCATCGAGTCGGTGACCACCGTGCGCTACAAGGGGAACTCGTGAGGCGGCCGCGTCGCGAGAACTGCGTTCGCGGCTTCACGCTCACCGAACTCCTGATGGTGGTCGCGATCTCGGCCACGGTGGTCGTCACGTTCCTCGGCGTCCAGGACTACCTCGCGGTGGCGTCGGATCGACTCTTCGAGCAGAGCAATGCACACAACGCGGCGCTGACGACACTGCGGGAGATCGAGCAGGCGATCCGGCTCGCCGACGAGATCGAGGCGGCGGCCCCGAGTCTGCTCACCCTCAAGACTCGTTTCCTGTGGGACCTCGACACCGATTGGGAGAAGGTCCGCTACACGCTGCGGGACGGCGGTCTCTATCGCGAGATCGCCGACGACAACTCGAGCGTCTACTCGGCCCCCGTGTTGGTGCTCGACAGCGCGGTCGGGTTCGACGTGCGGTCGATGGAGCTGGCGGAGACGTTCTCGAGCGCGGACTACCTCGACCTGACGGGTGTCCCGCTCTCCCCGACCCCGGACTTCGTCGGCTACCTCTCGAGCTACGACAGCCTCACCGAGCTCTCGTCCATCGACTCGGTGCTCTCCTCGGGGGTCGACACCGCGCTCGAGCGGCTGAGCCTGACGTCGACGCTCGTTCCGGTCACCGCGTCGCTGACCCCCGAGCTCGAGAGCCAGGGACTGTGGATCCGGACGGAGTTCACGCCACTGGTGGGAGGCGCTGTCTACTACCCGTTGATCTTCGGGAGCAGCGATCCGTCCACGAACGCGATCGCGATTCGGTTCGACTCCGACGGCTCGATCGACGTCGAGTGTTTCCAGGGCTCGATCCTCCGCGGCGCGACCTCGTTCGCGGAGACGTGGGTCACGGATCAGGTCTACCACCTGGAGATGACGATCCTCCACGGTGTCGCCACCGCACGGGTGATCTGCGACGGAACGCTCTCGCAGGCCGCACCGATCGCCGACGGCGTCCCGTCGAGCGGGGTGGTGCGGTTCCGCGTGGACAGCCTGCTGGCGAGCGGCGCGTGGGACGATCTCCGGGTCTCGTACCCCTTCGTCGAGGTCGAGCTCTCGTTCGAGGCGGGCGGCGTCCAACGCACCCTTTTCGGCGGAGCGACTCGGAGGCAACCATGAGCATGCAGCTGCGGCGACGCTCGGAGGAGGGAATGGTCCTCCTGCTCGCGCTGGTGGTGATGACCGCGCTGGTCGCGGTCGGCTTGGTGTACGCCGAGCACGGCATGGCCAACGGCGAGCAGAGCACGGCGACGTTCGATCGACTCGAGCTCCAGGCCGCCTCCGAGGCGGGGGTCGAGTACGGTCTCTACCGGCTGTTCCAGGTCGGCTCGTCGGACGGTCAGCTCGGCCCGGTGGCCGTCGGTCCGAGCCAGGTCACGATCGAGTGGACCTCGGCGGGATCCGATCTGGACATCGTCAGCCGTGCGACGACCGGGGACATCACCCTCGGGGCGCTGTCGAGAGTCTCGATCGTCACGGGCGAGCACGTGCTCGACGGCGCGCTGTACGCGTCGGGCGACGTCGGGTTCCCGGCGACGACTTTCGCGTGGAACGACGCGTTCCGTTACGGAGGAACCCTCACCACCCACGCCTCGACGTTGACCGGGGCGATGTCGAAGATCGATCGGATCCCGTCGTTCGCGCTCGACCTCTCCGGATATGCGGTGGGCGCGACGCAGTCGCTGGTCGACGGAGACACGGTCAGCAATCTCGACTGCACCGGGTTCGTCTACGGCGTCGGTGCGATCGAGCTACGCGGACGACTGTCGGTCTCCCAAATGGTCGTCGTCGACGGCGATCTCGTCCTCCATGGTCTCGCCGACGAAGGCTTGATCGGCGGACGCAACGGGCTCGCGATCCTCGTCCACGGAACGCTGACGATTCGGAACTTCGACCGCTTCGTCGCCAAGGGGCACATCCTCGCGACCGGGGACATTCAGATCCACCAGGTGAACGACCTCCAGCTGGACGGCTGCTTGGGGACCAACGGATCGATCGAGATCGACACGACCACCGGGTCGCTCGCCTACGAGGACTCCGATGCCGACGCGATCCCCGCGGGCTGGTCCGGTGGAGCTCGGATCGCCTCGGCGGCCGAGCTCTGGCGCATTCCGTTCACCGGCTCGACCGCGCCGAAACTCGCCGATGGCGCCTCCAGCCCCGCCCCCCCCGCCGACGACGAGCTCACCACGAACGGCGGGGACGGCGGCATCCTCGACCTGTCGGGCGCATTGAACGGCGGCTTGGACGTCGGCGGGCTCTGACCGCAGCGGAGCCGCCCCCACGCGTTGCCTCCCATCATCCCTTCTGCTACTTTCACGAGCTTCGGAGACCGTGGGCATCTCTTCCGGATGCGCTCTCCGTCACCGGTTTTCCCACCGAGTGCTTCCCGACTCGGAACCGAGCTCATTGCCTGAAGCAGGAGGAGATCCGATGAAGTCGGACCTCGAGATCGCACGCGCCGCGAAGTTGCGCGACATCCGTGAAGTGGCCACCGAGTACGGGATCCAGGACGACGAGCTGATCCCCTACGGTCGGTACATGGCCAAGGTCGATCTGAAGATCCTCGGCCGGCTCGAGAAGGAGAACCGTCCGCGCGCCAAGTACGTCGACGTCACGGCGATCAACCCGACGCCGCTCGGCGAGGGCAAGACGGTCACCACGATCGGGCTCGGTCTCGGCCTCAACAAGATCGGCAAGAAGACCGTCTCCACGATTCGCCAGCCCTCCATGGGCCCCGTGTTCGGGATCAAGGGCGGCGCGGCCGGCGGCGGGTACTCGCAAGTGATCCCGATGGAGGACTTCAACCTCCACCTCACCGGGGACACGCACGCCGTCGGCATGGCGAACAACCTGCTCGCGGCGTGGCTCGACACCTGCCTCCTGCTCCGCGACGACCTGAACATCGATCCGCTGACCGTGAGCTGGAAGCGCTGCCTGGATGTCAACGATCGTGCGCTCCGCGACATCGCGATCGGTCTCGGGGGGAGCCAGAACGGGGTGCCGCGCGAGACCGGGTTCAACATCACGAGCGCCAGCGAGGTGATGGCGATCCTCGGCCTCTCGAGCGACCTCAAGGATCT
>JAGQRC010000529.1 GCA_020425835.1 Planctomycetota bacterium
GTTGAGGAAGTCCGGTGCGACGGACGGGGAGCCGGTGGCGTCCATCTCCGGCGGCGTTTGCGACGATCGGTCAGGGCTGACGTGGGACCGCAGCGGGGTTATCGGAACGGGGTGGCATTCGACGGTCCGAGGGTGCGCGATCGACACTCACGCGAGCCTGAACTCGCGACGAACGAACCTCGATCTCTGCCGACAGCCGGATCAGCGGAGCGAACGCACCGCCTCGAGCACGGCGTCGTGGAGGTGTCCGTTGGTGGCGACGATGCCGCGATTGCGTTCGAGCTTCGCGCCCCGACCGAAGTCGAGCGGTGCGCCGTCGAGGTCGGTCACGCGACCGCCCGCACCGGCGACGATCGCCGCACCACCGGCGTGGTCCCAGACACACTCGACATAGCCTGGACGGCTCGGCATCCGCAGATAGATGTCCGCACGTCCTGTCGCCAGGGCGGCGTACTTCGCTTGGCTGTCGATTCGAACCGGCGGAATTCGGAGACCGAGTTGTTCGGCGATGCGTCGGGAGTCGGCGTGGGACGAGTGGGCGGCTTCGACCGACTCGCAGAGTCGCGCTCGCGCGAGGTCGATGATCTCGCTGACCCTCGCCGGACGATCGGGATCGGCATCGCCGACATTCTTCGGGTTCGCGAGGAACAGCGGGCGAACGCGCGCCCCGGTGTCGGGAGTCCAGGTCACCAGCGTGCCCGACGCGTCGAGGGGGGCGGGGTCGGCGAAGTCGTCGGCCGAGGGGTCCAGCCGTGGACAACCCACCGCACCGAGAGCGAGGTGTCCGTCGATGATCAACGCGAGGGAGATCGCGTAGTGCTCGCCGCGGAGGAAACCCTTGGTGCCGTCGATCGGATCCAGCGTCCAGACCCGCGCGACCGGAGTCGCGCCGGGTGAGGGGAGCCCGTCGATCCACGAGGCGAGACGTGCGACGTCGACCTCGTGAGCTTCCATGCCGAGTACGCTTCGAACTTCCGCGAGGACACGATCGCGCAGCGCGGCGACCGAGGGACTCCGCAGCACTGCCGAGCCCTCCTCCGCGATCCAGGTATCCGCGGGGAACGACTCGAGGAGGTCGCGTCCGATCAAGGCCTGACTCGCGAAGTCGGCGACGGTCACCGGACTGCGGTCGGGCTTCTCGAGGGCTCGGTCGGGATCGTTGGTGACGACCGGCTGCACCGCGCGACACACCAATGCGGCGCGACGTATCGCGCGGATCGCGGTCGACAGCTCGCGGGACTCGTCCAACCGCCTCAGCTCTTCCGCGTGTACTCGTACTCCAGGACCTGGATCTCGTCGCCGGTCGGCGACTCGACGTAGAGCTCGAGCATCCGGTTGTCGTCGTCGTGGAAGGTCTCCACGCTGCGATACTTGACGAGGAGCCCACTCATCGGGTCGATGTTGTCCCCGACCATCTCGAGACGCTTCCCGGCCGCGTCGAACCGACCCTCGAAGTAGTAGTGGTACGGGTTGGTGGAGTCCTGCCAGGTCCCGACGAAACGCTGCTTCTCGGGATCGAATCCGGTCGTGGCCAATCCTCGGATCGCGATGGCCCCCGTATCACACTCGAAGTGACCCAGGGTCCAGAAGCCCCCGAGCGCTTCGACGCGGTCCGAGCCTTCCACCGTCATCGGTTCCTCGCCCCAGAAGTAGGTGCACTGGACGGTCCACTCGCCCACCTTGGTCAGCAGCTTCTCGTGTTCGCGTCCTGGCTGCAGCGGGCCACCGTCGCTCATGCTCATCCCCCGATTTCGACCGATCCGCGGACACGTCGATGTCGGTCGCGGAAGTCCCGAGTCACCCCCGCGGTTCGCCCAGCGCGGACCGTCGGATCTCGAGTGGGAAGGGTGTCGTCCTCACGAGCCCGGGCGCGAGTCGGGACCCGAGTGGGCTCGATCGGGCCATCAGTAGCGAGAAGCCCGGAGGGATGCAACGCGCTCCGATGTCGCTGGGGGCCGGTTTCGGTATGATCGGCGACACGGGCCGAGCTCGGGATCAGCTCTCCAGGGGGGTGGAGCCTCCCGGCGTGCCGTGGGGATCGAGAGACGGCGACATGACCGGGGTGTGTGCAGAGAATCGACGTCGGGATCGGGCGCGACCCGCGCGGCCGCGGCAGCTCTCGCTGCCCGGTGTCGTATTCGCACTCCTCTTTGCGTTCGGCCGCGGAGTGGACGCGGGCGACGCGACGAGCGTCTCGATTCCGCCGGCCAAGCCGGACCCGTTCGCCGAGGATTGGCGCTGGACCCACTTCGGGCTCGAGAGTGGCCTGCCCTCCCTCTACGTCCGTCAGCTGGTCGAGGACGAGTCGGGAACACCCTGGGTGACGACCGACCGGGGCTTGGCCTATTACGACGGATTCCGATGGCAACCGATCCGCTTCGACTCGGAGCCCTTCCTGACTTCGCCGGAGATCACCGCCGCCCCCGCGGAGGGTCTGTGGGTGGTGAGCAAGGGGATGATCTATCGTGTCGATCGGGACGGAGCGACGCATCGGGCGTTCCCCGGTGCTGGAAGCTCGCCGCCGCTCACGGCGTTCGAAGCCTCGGACGGCACCGTCTTCGCGGTCACGAAGGACTCGTGGATCATCGATCTCTCCTCGGATGGAGGCTGGCGAGAGAAGCTCCTGCCGACGCGCGGCTTGCCTCCGGTCGCGTACGCGTCGGGTCGCATCTGGATCCGTACGGCGGACGGGATCTTCGAGTACCGAGACGGCGCGTGGGCGCCGTTCGACACCGGCCACGACGCGGGCTGTGCGATGTGCTGGTCCGCCCTGTGGTACGCCCCGGGGACGGAGTGCGCCGAGTGGTGGAGCCGCATCCACGATGCGGTCGACGTGGGTTGGCGCGATGTCCGGTGCGGACACGGCTGTGAGCACTCCGCACTGTTCGCCTACGCGACCGGTGAGGTCGTCCTCCTCCGAGGTGATCAGACGCGCTACATGAGCCGCTACGTGCGCCACGTCGGCAACGCGACCTTCGTTCGCTTTCGACGCAACGGCGATCTATGGGTCGGCGACGATCGCGGGCTGCATCTGTATCGATTCTCCTCGCGGCGTTGGGTCGCCGGACCGAAGGAGCTCCGTTCCCGCAAGGTCAACGCGGTGCTCGAAGCGCGCGATGGACATGTCTGGGCCGGGACCGACGCCGGGGTCTTCGAGTGCGATGGTGAGAACCTCGTTCGCAGCATTGTGGGCGACCCGTTCTACGACGTGACGACCGTCGCCGAGGATGGCGACGGCTCCATATGGTTCGGCAGTGTGGCGACCTTCTCGGGAGTCTATCGGCTGTTCGATGGTGAGCTCGTCCATCTCGGAGTCGAGGAGGGACTGCCCGCGACCTGTGTTCACCGCATCAAGGCCGATGGTCATGGGGGGCTCTGGATCTTCGCTCTTCCCGCGGAGCTCGGGGTCGGGACCCGTGGAACCGTCTCCGGAGTCTTCCGACGAGTCGACGGTCGGTTCGAGCAGTTCCCCGTCGATCCGGATTTCGTCGACGCGCGCTTCTACGACGTCGCCCAGGTCGGCGACCGGGACTTCTGGTTCGCGACCTCTCACGGGCTGCTGCGATGGCGATCGGGACGATGGGAGCGGTACGCCGGCGGAGCCTTGCGGGAGCTTCGCGTCTTCAGTGTCGCCTTGGTCCCTGGGGGGCAGCTCTTCTTCGGTCACCAAGTGGCGGAGAGCGGGCTCGGTTGCATCGAGCGCGATGGCACTCTGCGCTACTTCACGACGCTCGACGGGCTCGTCGACAACGAGGT
>JAGQRC010000530.1 GCA_020425835.1 Planctomycetota bacterium
CGCAAAGAAGGACCACGCTCTTGTGTTGGGTGTCCCACTTCTGCCCCCACTCGCCGCGGTGCTTGTTGATCGCTCGCGTCGTCATCGAATGGAAGTCCCGACGGAAGTCGGGATGCCTTCGATGCCGGTCGAAAAACGCCACATGCATCTGGTTCGACAGCACGGAGTAAGCGTACAGGTCGATCTTGCACTC
This sequence comes from Planctomycetota bacterium, assembly GCA_020425835.1. The sequence continues at coordinate 194 of JAGQRC010000530.1, forward strand.
TTGCGCCGTCAAGGCCATGAAGTATCGAACGGTGCGATTCACGACCGGATCTGGCCGTAAGAAAAAGCGACCGTCCAGAATCCGCGGCGTGCTGAGCAGGCTTGCGTTGGGGACGACCGGATCCGGTGCTGTCATGGGGCTCCCTTCGAGTGGCGACGCTGCTCGTCCGATCCACGCAAGCGCGCCACCATCCGGCGACCCTGTCGTCCCTCGAGTCGAACCGCGAATTGCCTGAGGAGGGGAGGGGGGTACACTGCGGGTGTGATTGGGGTCCCGTAACTTCGAGAAGGATGGATAGCGATGAGAGATGTCGTGTTGGCACTGGTCGTTCTGCTCTCCCCAGTGGTGATGGCACAGACCGAGAAGCCGGAGGTCGCGAAGGCGAAGAAGGACCGGTTGGAAGTCGGAAGTCCCGCACCGGCGCTCGACGTGTCGAAGTGGGTCAAGGGCAAGGCGGTGCCCAAGTTCGAGGCGGGACAGGTGTACGTGATCGACTGCTGGGCGACTTGGTGCGGCCCGTGCATTCGGGCGATCCCCCACATGACCGAGATCCAGAAGAAGCACCGGGATCACGGAGTGCACGTCGTCGGCGTGAGTCTCTGGGAGTCGAAGCCTTCCGGAGTCGAGCCTTGGGTGGCCGGGAAGGGCGACGAGATGGGCTACACCGTCGCCATGGACTCGGTGCCCGCGTATCCCGAGGGAATCGAGGAGGGGACGCGAGAAGCGCAGCGGTGGGCAGTCGAGAACGGCAAGGTGTCCCAGAAATGGATGAGCGCCGCCGGTCGCAACGGGATCCCCACCGTCTTCATCGTCGACCGGAAGGGGAACGTCGCGTGGATCGGCCACCCCATGAACGGGATGGACGACGCGCTGAGTTCGATCCTCGACGGGACGTGGACCTATGACCGTGCTCGGACGCTCGATCGATTCCAAGGTCTGCTGAGGGAGAAGAAGGTCGGCGAGGCGCTCGCACTGTTCGAGAAGCACGAGTCGTTCTGGAAGAACGACGCCCAGACGCTCAACATGGTCGCATGGACGATCGTCGATCCCGAGGGCACCGTGAAGGAGAAGAACCTCGACCTGGCGTTCCGCGCCGCCGATCGAGCCAACGAGCTGACCGAGGGCACCAATGCGGCGATCCTCGATACCCTCGCTCGGGTCCACTGTCTGCAAGGCCACATCGCGAAGGCGATCGCCATCCAGGAGGCCGCGGTGAAGCACGCGGATCCGCGCATGAAGGCGGATCTCGAGCGCGCGCTCGAGGAGTATCGGAAGCTCGCGGGCGAGGAGCTCTGAGCCCGGCCTTCGTCGGCAGGAACCTGGCAACAGAAAAGGCGGAGGAAGCGATGCGCTTCCTCCGCCTTCTTCTTTGCCCATCACGGAACCGGTTGTTGGTTGCGCGGCGATGCGCAGATCACCGCGCTCCGGCTGCTACGGCGTGTAGGGCGCTTGGGAGTCCGTCGCGTCGATCCAGAGGTCGTAGCGATAGACGTTCTTGTCGGACTTCCCGCTCTGGACCGATCCGAGGTTCCCGGAGAAGGCGTTGTCCAACAGTGTGATCCGCTCCGGCCCCGCGTAGTTCCACGTGTATCGGTAGATGCCCCAACCGCAGCCCGGGCAGATCCAGCCGTTGTCGGTGATCTGGTTGTGCGCGAGCGTGATCTCGGTGTCGCCCTTCCCCGCGTCGATGCCGCTCAGACCGTTCTCCGACAGGAGGCAGCCGTCGACGTAGTAGGGGCCGGATCCCCAGACGTAGATCCCGGACAGCGTGTTGCCCGTGAGCTCGCAGTTGCGGATTCCGATGTTCGCGTTGCCGCTGCTGCACGACACGCCATCCCCCATGTCGTCGACGACGCATCGGTCGATCAGAATGTCGTGGTTGGAGTACCAGCCTCCGTAGAGTCGGACGCCGGCCCAGTGCCACCAGGAGTGGATGTCGAAACCGCGGATCGCGACGTGGTCCGAGAAGACCAGGTCGAAGCCGCGCATCGAGACCGAGCTCTCGGCCGAGAGCGCTTCGATCGTGAGACCGGAGAGGCCCCAGACCCACACTCGCTCCCAGTACTGACCCGGGGCCACGAAGACCTGGACGACGTCGTCGCAATCCGCGTGATCCACCGCCGACTGGATGCTCGAGTAGGTCACCACCGACCCGTCGTCCCGCACACCGAAGATGCTGCTCGGAGGCGACTCGACCTCGAGCACGGCCGATGCGCCGAGGGCCTCGCCACCGACGGTCGCGGTGATGGTGTCCGAACCGACGATCGTCGCGGCGAGCTCCTGCGTGTAGGTCCCGTCGCCGTGATCCACCACGGTGCCGATCAACGCATTGCTCGCGGAGATGACGACGTCGAGACCCGACCCCAGGGGCATCCCGGAGGCGTCGGTCGGCACGACGGTGACCGTCGCGAATCCTCCCGCGTAGGTCATCGACGGGTCGACCGCGATCGTGCCGTGCGCGCCGCCCGAAGGAGGTGGCGCGTCACCGCCGGCGATCGAGAGAGCCGCCGAGATCCAGACGACGTCGTCGATCGGGGATGCTTCGGGCGTGAAGACTCGCGCCGTGACGCTCGAGACGCCGGCGGGGATCGTCACGTCGAGCGTGATCGAGTCCCATACCGCTCCGTCCGACGCGTCGAGGAGGCCGACGTACTGTTCGGCGACGCCCCCGACGGTCACCTCGATCACGTCGTTCCCCGGAGTCGCGCCGCCGACGAACAGGTCGAGCCGCGCCGAGCGCTCCTCGCTCGCGGCGCCGAAATCGAAGTACTGACGAACCGTCGTGCTCCGAACCGACGGGAAGCTCCCGACCGACACGTCGATTCCGTCGTGCAGGAAGAGCTCCCCCGTGGTCCCGTTGTCGTAGACGACGAGCAGACCGGCTCCGCTGTTCTGCGCCGCGAAGTCCATCGAGACCTGCAGCGAGTTCGCACCGCTGCCGACCAAGCCGAGTGACGTGATGTCGGCGCGGTAGCTCGAGAAGAACCAGTTCCCCGTCAGCGCTCCGCACGGCGTGCAGGGAAACGCGAAGGTCGGATCGCCGATCTGCACACCCGTGACGTCGATCCCTTGGATCGTGATCGTGTCGTCGCCGGGGAGATCGCCGACCATGGCGCCGGACCAGAAGAGGATCGCTTGGCTCACCGCTCCGGGAACATCGATGTCGATCGTGCCCGGCTGGCTCACCAGGCCCGTGCCGGCGCTGACGATGCCCGAGCCGGGAGCCAGGTCGAGACTCGAGACGCCGAGGTGCTCGCTGCGCCCATCCACCGCGGCGTTCTCCGTGACCTGGAGCGTCGCATTGCTCCAGACCAGGCTACCGCCACCGTCGATGATCTCGACGCTGATCGCGTCCACGCCGGATGGCACCGCGAGATCGACCTCGTAGGTATCCCAGACCGGCCCGTCGGAGCTGTCGAGCGCGCCGGTGAAGTCGAAGACGTCGCTCCCCATCGTGACTCGAACCGTGTTGTCGTTCGAGCTGACGTTTCCTGCGAACAGACTCAAGTGTGCTGTGCGGCTCGCAGCGAGGTTCCCCCCGAGCTTGAACGT
>JAGQRC010000531.1 GCA_020425835.1 Planctomycetota bacterium
CCAGTCGGGCAAGCGCAGGTGGAGCGCGGTCAGGGGATCGACCAGCAGCGGGACATTGAGGGTCAGCGAGTTGCTCCAACCGTACTGACGAGCATCGCAGCGTCCCCGGATCTCCCTCGGCGCCGAGAAGACGCCGTCCACCAGTCGACAGGCGAACAGGAGACGACTCCCGCCCCCGAGACCCGTGTCATCGATTGCGGCATCGGAGGGCAGCGCCGTGAACGCGAGAATCCCGTTCTGGTCATCCTCGAGCGCGATGCTCGGCTCCAGGAGCGCGGGGTAGTCGTCCGCATCGAGCAAGACGTTCATCGGGGGTGACCAAGTGTCACTCGCTTTGTCGTACACCGCGTACTCGAGAAGGCGACCCCGGTTGGAGGCGATGAGATCCGTGTGTGTCGGGTCGTGCACCCAGACGCAGTAGGCCACGGCTCCACTCGGGGAGACGGCGATCGAGGGCTGAATGTTGATGCCGGGCTCGGAGATCGTGGTCAGGCCCTGTCCCGTGATCAGGCCGCTGGCGTCGACCCGGCGGACGACGATCTCCGTCGCCTCCATCTGAGGACGGATGTTGGGAACGAGCGGGGTGAGGCAGATCGGGTAGGAACATGACCCCGCGGACGGGAGGTAGCGGCTCACGAAACCGTCCTGGATCAGGTAGTCCCCCGAGTATCGCACCCACGCCACCAGGGCTTCGGCGGTGGCGAGGTCGGCAGCGATCGAGGCACGACCGTCGGCGCGACGATCCAGGGTAGCGGTGCCGGGAGCGTCCGAGACGATGGGCGGGTTCTCGAGATCGAGCGTCCAGAATCCAGAGGTTCGCGTCAGCAGTCCGAGCTGGATCTCGGTGTGGGCGGCGTTCGCGTTGCGGATGTCCAGGTAATCCGGATCCATCAGATCGCTGGGTGGCTCTTCGGCGGTGAACCCGGGCGGTGGTGAGGTTCCCGTGAACAGCAGCGTGTCGTTGTCGACGAACGCGGCCTGGGGGTCGAGGTAGTATGAACCGAGCCCGGGGATCAGCGAGTTGAACACGACCGGCGCCTGGCCGAGCTCCGTCACGCAGACCTTGAGCACCCGGCCCGCCGACTCCTCGGATGTCCACGCGTCGACGACCACCGTTCCATCGGGTGACACGACGGAGACCGGGGCATTCGCGATGTCATAGCTCGTGATCGTGACCGATCCCGCCGGGAAGGACCCGCCGGCCGGGAAGGATGCGGAGGAGGTCCCGCCGTCACAGGATGTGGGTGTCGGGTCGCTTCCGTGCGGAGGGAGGATGTCGGTCTCCTCCACGAGAGGCACCTCGATCGTCGGGAGGCACTGCTCCCCGAAGATGATCGTCTGGATGCACGCCTCGATGTCCATGTACAGCGAGAAGGTCGACTGGAGGAAGTAGTCGAGATCGATCTGTGGCGAGTCGCGCAGTCCCGCGATCACATAGGGATCGAACTCGAAGTAGACCTCCGGTCGCAGACGAAGAGCGACGGATGCGATCCCACCGAGGATGTCCGCGCCGATCTGGCAAGGGATCGTAATGAAGATGCTCGACACGAGCGTGTACTGCGTCTCCACGTAGTTGCCTGTCGGGAGTGGCGCGAACGGAGACACTCGGAACTCGAGGTAGGAGTCGATCATCACTTGGAGACCGAGTCCCACCGACGCCCAGATGTTCACGGGGACCGGGCCGATGAAGCCGGCGTAGATGATCGACCGAAAGAGCTCTTGGCTCATCTGGTGCTCGAAGATCTCGGCGTGATTGCACCACTGATAGGCCGGGAAGTCGTTCCCGGCGAACCCCGGAACCGAGAACTCGGTGCTTCCGACCACTTGCGGGGCGGTGTCGATCGCGTTCTCGAGGAGACTCCCGGACGAGCTTCCCGCTCCGTCCTCGCTGAACCACTGGCCGAACTGGCAAGCGATGCGACTGGTGAACCCGGTGTTCACCTGGTTGTCCTCGTATGCGGGAATGCCGGCATCGACGATCCCGAAGTCGAGGGCTTGGCTGTCGCCGAGTGGGAAGGCCTCCTCCGGCTCGCTCGAGCCGTTGATCGCGAAGCGGTAGGTCGCCTCTGCCTCGTCGTAGTGACCACTCCAGAACGAGTCGTCGAGAGCCCTCGGGTGGTTGGCCATCTTGAGCGGCCCCCCGATGTTGTGCCAGGCGTTGCTCGCGGGCGGGAGACAAACCGTCATCGAGCCTTGAACCTCGCGCACGCAGTTCGTGCGGCCCTGGAGGTAGACCGTGTCGAACCTCGTGTCGCTGAGGTGAGTGCTGAAGGGCACCTCGCCGAGGTCGTCGACGTGGACGAGGAAGTACTTCGGTCCGCCGCCGACATCCGGGCAGAGGTCGGTCACGCGGACCTCCGCATCGAGGTCGTAGTAGAGGACGAATGGCGGGATGGCGACGTACTTCTTCACGGCGCGGCGGAACTGCACATCGTCGCCGGGATCGCTGAGGTCCGAAGGTGCGCCGGGCGGTGTCGTCGCCGTGTCGTCGAACACGAATGCGGGAGGACACAGCAGTGGATCGGCTCCATCGCAGTAGCATCGGGGGGCGACCAGGACTCGAACCTCGAATGGCCGCTCATCGACGAACGAACCTTGTCCTGGGGTGGGCTGGCTGAGGTTCCCGATCGCATAGGTGCCCGTCGGGTCCGGGGTGGGGAAGATGAACGAGAAGTCTTGGTTGCCCGGTGTACAGACGTCGGCGTTCTCGGGGAGGAGCGCGACCTCGAAGGAGAAGGTGCGCGATGTCCCGCACGCCTTGTCGCGGACCGTGAGCTCGATCTTGTAGCAGCCCCAATCGGGCAGTGTCGTCGTGCAGACCGAGTCATCGATCTTGCACTGCGGGGGGTCGCTCACATGGATCGCCCAGCAGTAGTCGATCGAGGTCACCGCCTTGTACGGCGGGTCGAGGCAGGTGGGGTGGACCATTCCGTCCGAGCCCAGCGTCAGGAACGGCTGGTCGCAGTACGGGTCGATCGACCACTGGTCGTTGTTCTGATCGAACCAGGTCCCGCGCGCCGAGAGGGTGGCCGTCAGCGTGCCGTTCGAGTTCTCGACGACACTCTGCACCTTGACGCTCGAGATGTTCGGCAGTGTTCGGAACCCGGTGACATCGCGGACCTGGACCAGAGGATAGGGAGGACAGGGGGTGCCATCGATGAGGAGCTCGTTGTCTCGCGGGTCGTCGGCGAAGATGTAGTAGGGTGTCGCCACGTTTCCACCCACGGCATAGATCTCCAGCAGGTAGTCGCCGGCGGGAATGGCCTTCAGGACTCCGCTCGAGTCGAGGCAGGGTTCCGCCAGCTCGCTCGCGACATCGTCCGTTCCGCGGAAGTAGGTGAACGTATGGAGATGGAGATCGGCGCCGACGAACGGATCGGGAAGCGTGAACTCATCGGTGAACCCGTCGTCGGGGAAGACATGGACGAGTCGCGCGCGCAGGGAGAGACCGAAGTCGGTGGCGATCTTCCGGTAGTAGCCGCTGATCTCGAGCCGGTCCGCGTCGTTCTCCAGTGTGAAACCGGTGCGTAGCGTCGTCGGGTGCTGCCCCGTCAGCCCTTGGCTGGCGATCACCCACTGCGGTGTGACGAATCCCGTGGTTCCCTCGAGATGGCGTAGCCTCTGCGCCATGAATGGGCCCAGCGGGCCGTCGCCGTCGCTGCAGCGCTCCACGTCCGCCGGAGCGTGTCCGCCGCGGATCGAGAGGTCGAGTTCACCGGCGACCACCGCGCCG
>JAGQRC010000532.1 GCA_020425835.1 Planctomycetota bacterium
CGACCGCTGAAGTTCGGTCGGGGTTCAGAGCGATCACCCGGTTGCACCAGCGATCGTGGTGGAGCAGGAGATAGAGCTCGTCCGTGGTCGCGATGGGACCCACCTCGAACGATCCGTCCGGTCCACACGTCCCGCGGCAATAGGGGACGAGACGATAGCGAGCTCGATGTCCGCCGGACGATCGCTTGGAGTCGACCGCGGGGATCGCTCCTTCGGAGGAGTCGCGATCGATCGCCTCACGCCGCACGAGGAACGGGATCGCATCCGCGACCGGCGTCCCCTCGCACGTGATCGTGCCCGTCACGATCGCGCCCTCGGGGACCACGAGCGTCCACGTCGTTCCTTCTGGAGGCGCACACGTCACCGTCATCGCTGGGCGGTCCACGGGGTGGATCTCGAACGTGGCTCGATCGTTCTCCGCCCATCGACCGAGATCGATCCGCCCCTGCTCGTCCGTCCGACCCTCGCTCGGGAGTCGGCGGCATCGATCGGAGCGAGTGACCAGGAACACATCCGGGAGGGGGATCCCGTCGACATTCGTGACCTGAGCGGCGAGCGGTCGACCGGGCTCGAGCCGAACGGTGGTCTCGCGGCCGATCATGGGGATCGACACCCGCGCGTACTCGTCGCTGAAGACGTCCACGCGCATGCGCTCGAATCGAACGAGGAAGTGGACCACGCCCTGTTCGTCGGTCGTCAGCTCCTCGACGGTCCGCGCACCGTGGGGTGACGATTCCGCCGGTCCGACCCGCACGGTGAGCCCGATGGCGGGGAGATCCGCAGGTGTCATGACGCGAACCGACGCAGGGTACACCGGCGTGAGACGAATCACCGCAGCGTGCCCCTCCAGGGAGCGTCGGCGGGCCGGCTCCCGGTACTCGACATAGCCATCGGCGACGATACGCAGCGACTCCCGGCAATAGGCGGCGACGGGGATGGAGACGCGGCCGTCGGGATCGCTCTGCCCGACCTCGCGTCCCCGGGGGTCGTCGACGCCGACGACGATCACGACGGCACCGGACACGGGTCGATCGTTGGTCGTGTCGATGACGACGAGGGGACATGTCTCGGGTGGGGCGGGGATCTCCTCGGTGGAGGCCGGAAGCGGCGCGCTCGAGGTCGCGACGCGAGCGACACTCGATGGTGATGTGCTCTCGCCCTTGGGCGACGTCGAGCGTGCGGTCGCAGGGACGCTGGGCGACATCGCGTTCGAGCGACGGGAGGATCGGTCGGCGCTCCCGACCTCTCCGGTGACCATCGACGACGACCCGGAGCTCGGTGCCAGGACCGACAACGTCAGCCAGAGGAGCGCCGCGACGACACCGGCGGCCGCCAGCGACGCGGGGGCGACGAACTTCCCTCGGGCTTCGATCGGCATCGCTCTCGGCGTGGTCGACGGCGCGAGCGGTGCGAGACGATCGCCGGGGACGAAGAGGAGCATGAGGCTTCGCCACTCGCGACCCTCTTCGCCGAGCTCCTGGTCGAGCCGATCGCGCAGCATCGCGAGCCCGCGCTGCAGTTGAGTCCGGACGGTGGAGGCCGGAACGCCTCTCGATTCCGCGATCGCGTTCGTGCTCGCCTCCTCGTAGAACCGGAGGAAGACAACCGTGCGGTAGGGCTCCGGCAGAGAGCGGATGGCGCCCGCGAGACGGCTCTGCATCTCGAGCCGGTCGATCATCGCGTCCGGCGAGGGGACGGGGCTGGGAGGGCGCGAGTGGCGCTCCCACCGATCGCGACGACCCTCCGAGCGGTTCGCGCGCAGCGCGAATGTTCGCAGCACCTTCTTGAGCCAAGAACGCTGCGCGCGGAGCTCCACCTCTCGGGGCGGTCGACGAAGCGCGGTCATCCAGACTTCTTGGAGCACGTCGTCCGCCTGGCTCGGGTCGTTCAGCAGTTCGAGCGCGAGCGGTCGCAACCAGCGACTCTCCTGCAGCATTCGGTCGAGTCGATTCGAGTCCATCGACATCGGCTTCCCCTCTTGAAGCACCCTGTTGAGAAGCTCAGTCCCGGCGGAGGTGTCCGCACGCCGGTCGGGAGGCTCGCCGGCGTCCGCCCAACGGTGGGGGGCCTGACGGATGCGTCGCTTCCCGACGGACCAGGCGGGAACCTCGTCGCTCCGGTCACCGGTGACTCGGTCGGTCACCAGCGTTGGGGAGCGCGCGTCCCTACGGACAGCTCGTCGCAGGGCAGAGCAGCTGGTCCGGAGAGGAGTCCGGCTGGCAGGAGTCGTCCATCGTGACGCCGCCCTGGAAGAGGAACTGGAGCAGCAGCACGGCGTCGGGCAGCGTGACCTGACCGTCGTTGTCGATGTCTGCCGCGTCGAGGCAGTCGGCCGGATTGCCGGCGAACAGGTGCTGGAGGATTCGCACGCCGTCGGTGAGGTCGCAGGACGCGTCCGCGTTCACGTCGCCGCGACGGAAGGGTGTGCTCGCCACGATCGACACCGGTGTGAAGATCGTGTCTCCGATGTCGGTCAACGAGAAGATCTCGGACTCGGTCGGTAGAGGGGCGACGGCGAGGAGCCTCAGGATCAGAAACTCGCTCCCGACGACCGAACTGTCGAAGGGGGTGCCGAAGGTCATCACGACCATCGCCCCGGTCAGATCGGGGTAGATCACGATGTCGCAGACCGGGGGTGGGCCGTACAGCGTCTGGAAGGTCTCGAGCGCGCTCCCGGGGACGACGTCGAGGACGGCGATTGCGCCCGGATCGACGTCGGTGATGAACATGAGGCTCACGGCGGGCTCGTCGGTCTCGAGGTAGATCGGGAGATCGAACGTCGCGCCGATCTCGACGGAGGTTCCGGGAATCTGCAGCTCGAACTCGTGACCCGCCCCACCCGGGATCCCGGTCTGGGCCGAAGTGATCTCGGCCAGCAGCAGAACGGCGGCGACGATCAGTACTCCCCGACCCGCGCGCGTCGTCGTTCTCTCGTGGTTCTTCCGATTCTCCGTCGCACGGGTCGCGTTCGAGCCGAACATCGCCGTGCTCGTGTACCGATCGACTGCCATTGGTCGTCCTTCGCTGGTTTCGGTGTCGCACCGGGCTCGAGCGTGAGCCTGCGTGCGACCGCCCCGCGGATGACCTCGGTCGATCCGTCGGAGCGCACTTCCCCCCCGAGACCTCGAAGGCTCGATTCTACGGCTCCATACCGGGAGCGACGCGTCTCTCGTGGTGTGGAACCGAAAGGTCGAGCCAGGCGGCAGCCGGTCGGCGCTCGCCGCACGACGAACGCTCGAACCGGAAACTCCGCGGTTGGGGAGCCCGCCCGTCGCTGCCGCGTCTCGATCGATCTCGAAAACCCGGGAAACCGGCGAGGAAACAGGCAGAGGGGGCGGGAGGAGGCTCCGGAGTCCCGGTGGCCTCTCCCTACCCCCTCCGGCGAAGGAGCTTGCGACGTACGGACGTCAGCGACTCGCTTCGGCCCCCTCTCGAGACGGGCTCGGCGAACCGGTCGGCTCGTTGTCCCGCGCAGAGGTACCGGTGCGATGACGGTCGATGCTCTCCACCCGGTACTTGGCCTGTCCGGTCGGAAGGGTGACCTCGAACTCCTCGCCCGGTTTCTTGTCCAGAACCGCTCGACCGAGCGGGGACATGTAGGAGAGGACCCCGTCCTCGGGGCCCCCATCCCAGGGGCCGAGGAGCGAGTACGCCAGTCGCTCGCTGTTGCCGAGATCGGTCAGGGTCACGCGGGACCCGAGCGTGACGTGCTCGAGACTCGCTTG
>JAGQRC010000533.1 GCA_020425835.1 Planctomycetota bacterium
GGTCGTCGAGGCGATGACCTCGAACTCCGTCTCGGCGTCGGGATAGCCGATGTCGATCTGGAAGATGAATCGATCGAGCTGGGTCACGGGCAGGGGGTAGGTGCCTTCTTGTTCGATCGGGTTCTGGGTCGCGAGGACGAAGAAGGGGCGCGGCATCGGGTGCGGCTGCCCCCCGATGGTCACCTGGTACTCCTCCATCGCTTCGAGCAGAGCGGACTGGGTCTTCGGCGGAGTGCGGTTGATCTCGTCCGCGAGGAGCAAGTTGGTGAAGATCGGTCCCCCGCGGAAGCGGAAGTCACGACGCCCGGTCGTCTCGTCCTGAACGATGATCGTGGTGCCGGTGATGTCGGAAGGCATCAGATCGGGAGTGAACTGGATCCGCGAGAAGTCGAGGTCGAACAGCTCGGCGAGTGTGCGGATCATCAGTGTCTTCGCCAGGCCGGGGACACCGGTGACGAGAACGTGTCCCTTCGCGAAGAAGGCGATGAGCAGCTGTCGAACGGTGTCGCTCTGGCCGATCACTCGCGTCGCGAGCCGAGCTTCGAGCGCGCGGAGGCGTTCGGGTAGTCCAGCCAGGCGCCCACGCTCTTCCGCCGTCATCGGGGCGGGGCCGCGACCGAGCTCCGCGGGAGGGAGCACGGTGCCGTCGTCGTTCGATCGATCCGTCGTCACTGGAGCGAGGTCCCTTCTCGGTTCCGGCGGGCTCGCAGTATGACGCCGACAGCCGGGGCTGAGGAGGGGCAATCGGCCCGCGTCACGGAAATGCGCGGCGTGCTCCGTCCCAAGGAAAGAACTACTGCGCGATTCGGACCGGGTTAGGATGGCGCCACCCGTCCGACACTCCGGAGGCGCATGACCGTGTGGCGCTCGACATCCCGTTGGAGACCGCTCTGGGGCTTGGCCGCCGCGATGGTGTTCGCTGGTTGGACGCCCGCGCCGTGCCAGGTCCCGCGCGAAGCCTATCTCGCCGCGCTCGATCTCCGCGCAGAGGAGGTCCTCGCCCGCTGCGACGCGCTGTTCGCTCAGTACAGCGGGGAGGAGCAGTACAGCGGGGAGGAGCAGTACAGCGGGGAGGAGCAGTCCAGCGGGGAGGAGCAGTCCAGCGGGGAGGTGCCGTCCAGCTGGGAGGAGGGGATCGCTTCGGTCCAAGCGCTCCTCGAAGACGCGTCGACAGCCCGACGTCTGGTGCGGGCGCCGGAGTTCGACGTCCCCGGGGAGTATCGACTCTGCGTCCCACTCGCCCGTGCCGTGCGCGATCGGATGAGCGGCTGGCCGACCCCGGCGATCTCGAGGTATCGAGCGACCTACGGCGAGGCGGCGCGCGTTCTCCGACAACGCGCCGTCGCCGACCGCGATGTCTCCGCTCTGTGGAGTTGCTTCCAGCGCTATCCGTTGACCGAGTCCGGCCGTCGGGCCGCGTTGGAAGCGGCCGATGTGCTCCACGCCAGCGGCCGGGTCACGCGGGCACGGAGCATTTGGAGCGAACTCCGAGAGAGCGCGGCGGCGGAGCGGAAGGATCCGACCGCGTGGATCGAGGAGCGGTCCATCGCGAGGCTCGCTCGCACTTCATCACGACCCCAGTCGAACGCTCCCCGTCTTCCGCGGCTCGACGTCACGGCGGGGTCCCTCGATCTCGACTGGATCGCGAAGTGCCGCGACGAATCGGACGGCGGAGTCCACTACCGCGTGCGGCCGGCCGAGGGGGGCGGGCAGATCGCGCTGTCGACCTCGCGGGGGCTGTCGGTCATCGATGTCGGCAGCGGTCGCTCGAGCTGGTTCGACTACTATCCCCACGACTTCGACCCCGCGGTCGCGGGAGCTTCGACCGATCCCATCTCCGGCGAACGCTACGTCGAGGTGAGCGAGAACCTCTCGGTCGAGCCGGCCCGCGTGTCGAGGGGTCTCTACTTGACCCAGCACGTCGCCTGGGCGAATCCTCGGCGCGGTCGGGGTCGAGGCGGCATGCAGGAAGTGTCGATCCCTCGGAGGTCGTTGGCGCTCCGACGCGCCGCCGAGAACGAACCCGCCGAGGTGATCTGGGAGACGCACCGGAGTCCGGACGCGCGCGTGCGGCCGCTTTCCTTCGGCTCGCCGCCCCTCGTCGTCGGGGACCGGGTCCTCGCGCTCGGTTGGGTCTGGTCGGGCTACACCGATGTCTACCTCTGCGCGTTCGACCTCGCGACCGGCGCGCTCCTCTACCGGACGCTGATCGTCTCCAATCAGGTCGAGCTGACCCGATTCGGTTTCATGGCGTGTGAGCCGTTCACCGGAGGGTTGGCCGAGTGCGATGGCACCGTGTACATCAACACGAACCTCGGCGTGGTCGCGGCGACCGATCTGGTCGAGGGAACGGTCCGCTGGCTGGCGGAGTACTCCCCGGTACGGCCCGCCCTCGACATCGCCTATCGACGCGGGCGCATGAACTTCCCGTATCACCCGCCCGTCTTCTGGGGGCACCACCCTCCGATCGTCGTCGGGGAGCGGGTCTTCTTCGCTCCGCAGGACAGCGCGCAGCTGATCGGCTGCGATCGTCGCACCGGCGAGCGGGTCGAGCGCGTCGGTGACTTGGCACTCCTCGACAGCAACCGCCTCCTCGGAGTGTGGCGTGATCACCTGGTCTTCTTCGACGGATCGCATGTCTGGTTGTGGCCGGCGAAGCGTTTCGAGACGTCGATGTTCCAGCGCTACCACACCCTGCAGGTGCCCTGTGTCGGAGAGCCGATCTTGCACGAGGATGGTCTGCTCTATCTGACACGCTACGGTCTGCGCTCCGTCCGACTCGCCACCACGGGGACCATGGATGAGCTCGACCTCACTCCGGGGGCGGGACGGGCCGAGATTCCGGTCGCACTACACGGCTCGGATCACAACGCGACCCTGACGATCGTCGGAGACGCGGTGATCGTGGCGACTCCGTACCGGGTCTACGCCTATCGCTCGGACACCCCGTAGCCGGCTCGGCTCATACTTAGAGTTTCGCCGGGGTGGTTTTTCGACGGGCTCCTAGCCCTCGAGGAGACCGAAGTTCGCCACCGGGTCGAGCGCACTGCGGATCCGGTTGAGGAGCCGCAGCCGATTCGTGCGCAGAGCGACGTCGTCGGCATTGACCGTGACTCGATCGAAGAAGTGATCGATCGGCGTGCGGAGACTGGCGAGGATCGACATCGCGGCGCCGTAGTCCTCGCTCGAGAGCGCGGCCTCCATGGCGTTCGCGGACTCGGCGAGCCGATCGTGGAGTGCTCGCTCCTCGGGCTCGACGAGTCGTGCCGGATCGGGATCGCCGTCGTAGCGAGTGTCGTCCTTCTTCTCCTCGATCCGGACGATGTTCGACGCTCGACGGTAGCCGGCGAGCAGGTTGGCGCCGTCGTCACCGGTGAGGAACTCGGCCAGGGACTCGACGCGTCGGACGACACGGACGAGATCATCGTCCCGTCCGGAGGCGAGAACGGCCCGCACCAGATCGTGGCGTGTACCCTGGTCCCGCAGGTGAACCTCCAGTCGGTCGCCGAAGAAGGAGAACAACTCCTCGACGAGCGCCGACGCATCGGGCGTCAGCGCGTTCGGGTACCCATCGAGCGCGGCACCAAGCGCCTTTCGCAGGGAGAGCCGAACCTGGTTCTCCAACAGCAGGCGAAGGACGCCGAGCGCGGCCCGTCGCAGCGCGAAGGGATCCTTGGAGCCGGTCGGCTTCTGTCCGATGGCGAAGAACCCCGCCA
>JAGQRC010000534.1 GCA_020425835.1 Planctomycetota bacterium
GGGAGTCGCGGGCACCCACTGGCCGCTGCAGTCGATCCGTCCCGACGCGGCGATCGTGTTGCGCACATCGAAGCAGCGGATGTCGGGATGACTCGCGGCGTCGATCTCCGCTGCGCTGTCTCTCACGCCACGGTAGCCACTGCCGTGGTCCCCGACGGGCATCTCCATGTTGGACTGTCCGGACGCCAGCCACACCTCGCCGATGCGCACATCGTGGATCGTCTCGGTGGTGCGACCACGGACCGTCAGCGTGTGCTCGGCGCCATCCGCCGCCGGTGTCTCCAGTCGAACCCGCCAGCCTCGATGGACACCGGTCGTGGCCGTGGCCTTCGCGCCCCAGCTCGCTTCGACGGTGACCTCTTCCTCGGGCGCGGCCCAGCCCCAGACGACGATCTCGCTCTGCTGCTGGACGACCATGTGGTCGGCGAAGATCGCCGGGAGTCGCACGTCGGCTCGACCCGGCACGGGCGACAGCGTGAACAGGGCCATCGCGATCACGACCGAAACGGTGCGAACGGACGAAAGTCGAAGGCGGGGCATCGGATTCTCCGAGATCGAGGGACGAAGGATCAGACGAACGGAGTGCGACCGGGTTGAGCGACGGGAGCGATCGGGAGCGCGACCCACTCGTAGCTCGGAGGTGTGAGGTCCTCCTCGCTGTGGAGCGCCTGTTCCCACGTGATCGACTTACCGGTGTAGGCGCTCATGCGGGCCATCAGCGCCATCAGCGTGCTCTTGCACATGTAGTCGCCGTCGTTGCGGGCGCGCTGATGGCGGATCGAGTCGAACAGCGCCTCGTGCTCCGCGACGTACATGTCGCCGGACTTGCCGCGGTAGCGCCAGCTGGTGACACCGTCGATCCGATGGTGCTGGATCGCCGCGACGCCCTTGGTTCCGAAGGCGTAGTCCGAGACCTCGCCATCGGCGCCCGACCACTGTCGACACGAGTGGAAGCCCCGCACTCCGTTCTCCCACTCGAACACCGTGTTGAAGTGGTCGAAGACGTTGCCGTACTTCGGATCGGTGCGGACGATGCGTCCGCCGCTCGCGGTCGCCTTCGCCGGGGGGACATCGTCCATCGCCCAGAGGATCTTGTCGATCGAGTGGATGCTCTGCTCGGTGATGTGGTCGCCGCTGAGCCAGTTGAAGTAGAGCCAGTTGCGCAGCTGCCACTCCATGTCGCTCCAGTCGGGTTGCCGGCCGTGATGCCAGAGCGCGCCCGTGTTGTAGGTGCACTGGAGCGCGACGATCTCGCCGATGTCGCCGGCGCGAATGCGACCGATGGTCTCCTGCTTCGGCGCGTCGTACCGATAGCAGAGACCGGACACCAACGTGAGGCCCTTCTCCTTCGCTCGCTCCACGGCGGCCCAACAGCGTCGAAGGCCCGGAGCATCGGTGGCCACTGGCTTCTCGGCGAAGATGTGCACCCCCGCCTCCACTGCCGCTTCGACGTGAGCGGGACGGAAGTGGGGCGGCGTCGCGAGCAGGACGACATCACAGCGGGCGATGACGTCTCGATAGGCGTCGAACCCAGTGAATCGGTGGTCCGGCTCGACCTTCACCCGGCTCGCCACTTCCGATGACTGCAGGTGGGAGAGGCTCGACTCGAGCCGATCCGAGAACGCATCGCCCATGGCGACGAGGACCGCGCCCTCTTCTGCGAGGAGCGCATTGACCGCTGCACCCGTGCCGCGACCCCCACAGCCGACCAAGCCGACTCGGATCGGCTCTTCGCGGCTCGCGCCGAAGAGCGTCAAGGGACGGGTCAGGGTGGCGGCGGCCAACGTCACCGCCGAGGCCTGGATGAACTGCCGCCGGTCGACGGACCTGGCCGGATGGGGGCCGGGGGTGGATCGATGGGGGTCGGAGGTGAGTCGAGTGGGATCGGGAGTGATGGGCGCGGAGTCTGAATCGCGTGGGGTCCTCGTCAACGGGGTCTCCTCGGATGGGGTCGGTGATGAAGTCCCTGCAGTTTCTCCATCGAGCCTCCGCTCGGCAAACCGAAACTCGACCGAGTCCCTCCGCTCACTCGGGGACGGGGTGGAGGTGGACGTCTCGCTGCGGGAACGGGATCGAAATGCCCTCGCGGTCGAACTCCTCCTTCACGCGTCGCGTGATGTCCCAGTAGACGTCCCAGTACTGCTTGGTCTTGACCCAGGGTCGAACGATGAAGTTGACCGACGAGTCGCCGAGCTCGTGGACGCGAATCACCGGGGCCGGCTCGTCGAGCGTGAGCTCATGGTTCTTCACGACGCGCTCGAGGATCGCCTGCGCCTGGCTCAGGTCGTCGCCGTAGCCCACACCGAACTTCAGATCGACGCGCCGCGTCTCGCTCCCGGTGGTGTTCGTGATCACATCGCCCCAGATCGACCCGTTGGGGACGACGACCGTCTGGTTGTCGGGGGTGGTCAACGTCGTCGAGACGAGATTCATGGAGCTCACGGTGCCGCTCACGCCGGCTGCGGTGACGAAGTTGCCGATGTCGTACGGTCGGTAGAGGAGGATCATGACACCGGCCGCGAAGTTGGAGAGCGTCCCCTGGAGAGCGAAGCCGACCACGAAGCCGACGGCGCCGATCGCCGCGACGAACGGCCCGACGTTGATCCCGAGCATGGAGAGCGCGATGACCAGCCCGACGATCGAGACGGTCTTGCGCACCGTGTTGACGAAGAAGTCGCGGAGGAGCTCCGAGGACTTCTTCATCCGGCTGACGGCCTTGGCGGTGATACGACCGGCAACGCTCGCGAGGATCTTGAACGCGATCAGTGTGAGCACGAAGAAGATGAGGTTCTTCGCCCAGAGGAGACCGCCCGTCGGCGACAGCAGCCAAGCCATCGCGACCGCGCCGATCTCCGACACGTCGCCGCTGGGGAATCCCTCCGCGACGACCGCCGCCCGGTACTTCTCGAACCGGTCCGCTTCGTCGTCGGGCCCGCCCTTGGCACGGAACGATGCGACGATCGCGTCGAACCGCAACGCGACCTCGGCGCGGCGGTCCTTGAGCTCCTGGATCTCGGCCGCCGGCTTCCGGGCGAGCTCTGCATCCCCGACGGCCGCCGCGGCCCCCTTGAGCGCGTCTCGCCACCGATCCAGCTCGGCCCGAACCTCCTCGAGCGTCAGAGGACGGACGTTCGTCGAGACCTGCCACGCCGGAATCATCCACGGCGTGTCGGCTTGCACCGCGGGGAGGGTCGGCGAGTCGGGTCTCGTGGGGGCGGCCTCGGGACTCGAGCCCTGCGCGCCGGCTCGGCGCAGCGGGACGACCGCAGCCACGATCGGGATCAATAGTGTGAGCAGCGTCGCGCGGATCCTCGTCGAGCTCGTCATGACTCTCCAACTCCTTCGTCGGCACCGGGAACGGTGAATCGGACCCGGAGGTCCGATGCGTCGCTCCGATCGGCGCGGGCCGGGCCGTCAGGGTCGGCTCGATTCCGCGCGGGTCGTAGGTTCTCAAAGGGACGACGACGCCGTAGCATGACCGATCCGCCCTGATGGACGGTGCGGAACGCGCTCGGTTCGCGCCGGCGCGCTCGAGACGGCTGCTTCGGCTCCCGGACGAGCGGTGCCGCGGGCGACTCGAGCCCTCCGTACCGTGGCGGGGTCGGGGTCAGAAGACAACCACGCACCCGAGTCCGCGAGGAGCTGGCCACTCATCGCGAGACCATTCCCGAACCGAAGTCGCG
>JAGQRC010000535.1 GCA_020425835.1 Planctomycetota bacterium
CATCGCGTCGGACTCTCCGGATTCGGCGGGCGCCAATCGAGCTGTGCGAGGAACGTCTCGTAGAAGCGCGGCGCCACGAGGATCAACTCTCCCTCGAGATCGGTGAAGACCTGCACCGTCATTCCGGACGCGAGGAGTGGCCCACCCGATCGATGGATCTCGTAGCCGAAGATCACGCGCGCGCCCTCGGGCTCGTGCATCCGGCAGATGATCTCCAGGGAGTCGTCGTATCGCGCCGGCGCGAGATAGTCGAGCTCGACGCGGACGAGTGGTGCGACGTAGCCCGCCGCGAGGATCGTTGCGTAGTCGAAGCCGTGCTCGCGTCCGAACGCGACACGGCCCTCCTCGAAGTAGGCGAGGTAGTGTCCGTGCCAGACGACGCGGAGGGAGTCGACCTCGTGGAAGCGGACCCGCACTGTCGTCCGAGCCTCGACGAAGCGCGGGTTGGGGTCGGGCCAACGGCGACGCCTCATGCGTCCGACCCTTCGTCGTTGGAGTCGGGGGGGAGGTAGAACTTCATGGTGCCCTCGGCCAGGAGTTCGGCACCGGAGAACGCGCGACAGTCGACGAGCGTCATCGGGGGGAGATCGCGCACGACACGGACTTCGAAGCGCACGGTCTCGCCCCTCTGCGGACAGCGGTGGAACGTGAAGCGCTTGAGACCGACGAGGAGTCCCGGCTCACGCTTCGGGCGACGGGTGGCTCGCCCTTGGAGGAGCGCCGTCGTCTGCGCGAGGCCTTCGATCAGGCCGCCCTCCCAGAACTCGCCATCGCAGAGGTGGGCGCTCGGACCCAGATCGGTCTCGGTGATGGCAGTGTCCGCGTCGCAGTGAACGCAGCGATCGAGGCAGAGGATCGGGGGGCGATGGTCGAGCTCGTGTGCGAAGTCGGAGAGCGGCTGGGAGGAGGATGACGGAGGGGGGCGCACGCCGACCGGCCGTCTAGACGGCGCCCGGCTGTCGCAGGCGGGCGTCGACTCGGGCGTAGATGTCGCCGAGGGTGCGGATGCCGCGCACCTCGTCCTCGTTCAGCCGGCAGGAGAGCGCCTTCTCGATCGCCACGACGAGATCGACCCCATCCAAGCTGTCCATCCCGAGATCCTCGCCGAGCTTCGCTTCGGGGCGCAGGTCTTCCCGGTCGCACTCGAACTCTTCGATCATGATCTCATCGATGATCGCGTGAACTTCGGAAGGAGTTCTGTTCATGAACGGACGCCTCGTCGTGGGATGGTGTGGTGCTTCGTCAGTGGTGTCCCCTGTGACCCATCGAATCTGCGCGCTGCCAGGCCCAGCAAGTCGATGACGCGAAGACCAGACTTCGCATCGTCGGAAACCTCCGCACGAGTCCCGGCTGCGGTCCCCGGCTCGGGCTTGCAGTCCGGGCTCGGGTAGCGGTTCCGGGCTCGGGTGGCGAGCCGGGCTCAGACCATGCCGCCGTTGACGCCGATCACCTGACCCGTCACGTAGGCCGCTTCATCACTGGCGAGGAACCGCACGACCGACGCGACCTCGTTCGCAGTGCCAATTCGGCCCGCCGGAACGGTTTGGAGCATGCTATCAAGGGGCAGTTCGCTTGTCATCTCCGTTTCGATCAGCCCGGGAGAGACGGCGTTGACGGTGATGCTGCGCTTGGCGACCTCGCGGGAGAGGGACTTCGTGAAGCCGATGATTCCCGCTTTCGTCGCCGAGTAATTGACCTGGCCCGCGTTGCCGAGTTGGCCGGCCACGGATGTGAGGTTGATGATCCGGCCCTGTCGGGCGCGGAGCATCGGACGCAGACAGGGACGGGTGACGTTGTACAGGCCGTCGAGGTTGGTCCGGACGACGTCCGACCACTCGTCCGGCTTCATGAACGCGAGCAACCCGTCCCGGACGATGCCGGCGTTGTTGACCAGCACTCGCGGGGCGTCCAGTCGCTCGAGCAGCGGCTCCAACGCCGTCCGGCACGCCGCCTCGTCGGCGACGTCGAATCGAAGCGGCTCCGCGCTTCCGCCGGCCGACCGGATCGCTTCCACGACCTCGTCCGCGCGCGCCTCCGACGAATGATAGTTCACGACGATGTGGAGGTCGTCGCGCGCGAGCCGCTCGGCGATCGCTCGACCGATGCCGCGGCTCGCTCCGGTGACCAGTGCCCATGGGCCGCTCACCTCGAGGCTCCGTTCTCGTCCCGCCCGTCGGCGATCGATGGCTTGGGGTTCGATCCGAGACGTCGGAGCGCCGCGTCGATCGCGGTCCGATCCCGGTGGAAGGGCGGCGAAGCGTCGCGCGCGCAGCCGTAGAACTCGCGAGCCGTCGTCGCGTCGTGCAGGGCGTCGGCGGTCCGCGCGCGGAGGTACGACGCGCGCCAATCGAGCACGTCGTCGTGGATCGCCGCGTCGAGCGCGGTGATGTGCTCGGGGCTCGGCAAGACGCTGTCGTCGAGCTCGCTCTCGATGGTGTTCAGGAGCGCACGGCGTTCGGTGAGCCGTCTCACGGTGTCGCCGTCGAGGAGAGGGTCGGCGGCGATGGTCGCGGCGTGTTCGTGGCCGAAGGACTCGATGGTGTAGGGCTCGAACGCGCCGAGCGGATAGGGACCCCGCGAGACCCAGAGCACGCCATCCGTGACGTCGGCCACAGCGGAGTGGGTCGCGATCAATGCGTTGATCGCCGACCGGTGGCCGAGACCGAGCGGTTGATCGCCCACCGCGCGGCGATCGCGGAGGATCTCGACGGCGAGGTCCGGGTCGATGTGTCCTCGTGCGCGCGCGACCAACTCCGACAGGCGCGCATGCCGGGCGAGGGAGGTCCCCTCCCGCTGGTAGTCGAGGTTTCCGCGATCCTGCGCGAACGCGTCGGTCTCGAAGTGGTTCGCCTGCAGGATCACCCCGTTCTCCATCGGCCGGACCGCGCACTTCCCGGGCGACTTCTCGATGACGACCGCCGTCCCTGCGCGGCCGTCGGCGACGAGGTAGGAGTCGGAGACGAAGACCGGCGCGGACTCGATGATCGCCACCGCCGCCTCGATCGAGTCGGCGTACTGCAACACCTCCCGCACGACGAGCGAGACCGGCGTGCCGATGTTGTCGCGGTCTTCCGAATGAGCGCCGTTGATCGAGCAGAAGATGCGGTCATCGTTGAGCCCGGTCA
Organism: Planctomycetota bacterium; assembly: GCA_020425835.1. The sequence continues at coordinate 3,126 of JAGQRC010000535.1, forward strand.
CCGCGCCCGCCATCCCGGGCCAGCTGACCGAGAGGAACGCGTGTCCCTTGGCGGGTCGGTAGAGGCCGATGATCTTGTTCTCGTCGAAATGGCGGCCCGCCTCGAAGTCGAAGTTCCGTCCGATGATCAAGTGACCGTCGCTCGTCTGTGGCCCGGTCGCCGCGAATGCGGTGCAGCCGACGACCGGCTGATCCCAGACCCAGTGCGAGATGTCGTGGGCGGCGTGGTAGTTCAGGATCCGGTGGTAACGCGGGCCGAGCTCGGGGTAGTGGTCCTCGCTCCCGCTCGCGAGCCCGAAGATCTCCTCCTGGTGCGCCGGCAGGACGTAGTCGGGGAGGCTCCGGTTGTTGATGAGCACGAGGGTCGCGATCGCCCAGAACGAGAGCGTCGAGGGGAAGTGCTCGCGGACCGTCTCGATGAGGCTCCGCTCCTGCTCCGCGAACAGGTGGCCGGTCAGCCGCGCGTTCGCGTAGCCGAGGGTGAACGGGTCGCCCTCGACCGAGAGCAACGAGCAGCCGACCCGCTCGCGGAACCAGCTCGCGCCGAGCGCGAGGCG
>JAGQRC010000536.1 GCA_020425835.1 Planctomycetota bacterium
TCCAACCTGATGGGCTTCGCGGACCGCGGCGGTGTGATCGAGTTCGTCCTGGTCGAGGGGAAGATGAAGTTCAAGGTGAGCCCCGAGGCCGCCAAGCGCCACGGAGTGAAGCTCAAGGCGGCGTTCTTGAATCTCTCCCTGAAGGACGAGAAGCGATGAGGCGCGCCACGCTCTCGATCCGAGCCCGGCTCCTGATCAACGGAGCGCTGACGACCGGCATCGCGCTGCTGATCGCGGGGGCCACCGCGGTCTTCATCTCGTACCGCTCGGCGGTCAACGAGTTCACGGACGGCGTGGAGGTCGCAACGTCGGTGATGTCGGAGAACCTGCTCGCCCCTGTTGAGTTCGACGACCCGGAGACGGCCAACACGCTGCTCCGAAGCCTCCAGAAGGACCCGCACGTCCTGGTCGGTAGCGTGTTCCGTCCCAGCGGGGAGCTGTTCGCCCACTACGCATCGCCCGGCGGGTCATCGTCGCCCACCTTCGCGCCGACCGGAACCCATCGCCAGGGACTGGCCCTGACGATCGCCTCCGACATCGACAGCGGCGGGACTTCGATCGGCCGACTGGTGATCGAGTACGACCTGCGCCCCCTGTACGGGAAGCTCATCGAACAGGTCGGGTGGCTCGGCGGAATGCTCCTCGCCGCGATGTTGCTCGCTGTCTTCCTGGCGAATCGGCTCCAGAGCCGCGTTTCGGGACCGATCCTCGACCTGACGCGCACCGCCCAGCGCGTCTCGGCCGAGCACGACTACTCCGCCCGCGCCGACAAGGTCGCCGACGACGAGATCGGGAGCCTCACCGACTCGTTCAACGCCATGCTCGATCGCATCGAGCTCCGCGATGAGCAGGTTCAGCGACACCGCGACGAGCTCGAGGAGCGGGTTCGCGAGCGAACCGCCGAGCTGGAAGAGGCGAAGGAGCAGGCCGAATCGGCCAACCGCTCCAAGAGCGCGTTCCTCGCGAACATGAGCCACGAGATCCGGACCCCGATGACGGCGATCCTCGGATACACCGAGTTGCTGCTCGACATGAACCTCTCCGAGAAGGACCGCACCGAGTCGATCGAAGTGATCCATCGCAACGGTGGTCACCTGATGGACATCATCAACGACGTCCTCGACATCTCGAAGATCGAGGCCGGTCGGATGACCGTCGAGAAGATCGCGTGTGATCCTTGGGAGATCCTGGTCGACATCCGGAGCCTGCTCGAGCCGAGAGCCGAGCAGAAGGAGGTCGGGCTGTTCATCGAGCATCGTGGGCCGGTGCCTCGCCGGATCGAGAGCGATCCGACGCGACTGCGGCAGGTCCTGCTGAATCTGATGGGGAATGCGATCAAGTTCACACACGCCGGCTCGGTCCGAGCGATCGTCGACCTCGTCGATCCCGAGGGGCCGAGCCCGCGCCTCCGATTCCGCATCGTCGACACCGGCATCGGGCTGAGCGAGGACGAGGTCGCCCGCTTGTTCCGACCGTTCACCCAGGCCGATGAGACCATGACGCGACAGTTCGGAGGGACCGGGTTGGGGTTGGCGATCTCGAAGAAGCTCGCGGAGCTGCTCGGGGGCGACGTCGACGTCGAGAGCACACCCGGCGTCGGCAGCTGCTTCACGTTCGAGTTGGAAACGGGCCCCCTCGCACTCGCGCTCCTCGACCCGAACCCCGGCCGGACGAAGACGTCGAGCAGCGCCGAGAGAAGGCGATCCGAACGACCGCGGCTCGACTGCCGTGTCCTCCTCGTCGAGGACGGTCTCGACAACCAGCGGCTGATCTCCGTCGTCCTCCGGAAGGCGGGTGCCACCGTCGAGATCGAGGACAACGGTCGATCCGGCCTCGAACGGGCTCTGGACGCATGGACCGAGAGCCGACCGTTCGATGTGATCCTCATGGACATGCAGATGCCTGGGCTCGACGGGTACTCCGCGTCCGCGAAACTCCGCGAACTGGGGTATCCCCTCCCGATCATCGCTCTGACCGCCCACGCGATGGCGGGCGATCGGGAGCGAACGATCGCCGCGGGCTGCGACGACTACGCCGCCAAACCGATCGACCGCGCGCAACTGATCGACATGGTGTCGATGTGGGCCCAGCGCTCGAGTGAACTCCAGGCGTGAGCGGGCGCGGGCCGCGGGGCGACCGGGTCTACTTGCCCGATGACAGGGTCACCTGGAGTTTCATGTGCTTTCCGGCGCGACGACGGGGGTCGTACTCGCGAACGAGCTCGACCTCGACCTTCTCGCCCGCCCGATAGCTCTCGAGAACGCTGGTCAGCTCGTGCTCATCCCCGACCGGCTTCCCATCGATCGCGACGATGATGTCGCCGTACCTTCGCGCCCGCTCGTCGACGCCCTGCAACCCGGCCGCCTCCGCGCCGGACCCGGGGCCGACCTCCCACACCATGACGCCGTCGAGGTGCAGCTGCCGGTCCGCCGAGCCGTTGAGCTCGATGCCGAGGATCGGCGCGCGCGGGCTGCCGTACGCGATCAGATCGGGGACGATGCGCAGGACGGTGTCGACCGGGATCGCGAACCCGATCCCGGCATAGGCACCGGAAGGACTGTAGATCGCGGTGTTCACGCCGATCAATCGACCGGCACTGTCGAGGAGCGGACCTCCGGAGTTGCCGGGATTGATCGCAGCGTCGGTCTGGATCACGTCGCGGATCGTGGTCTGGAGAACCGATTGGATCTCGCGCCCGAGCGCACTGACGACTCCGGTGGTCAGTGTCTGATCGAGGCCGAACGGGTTACCGATGACGATGGTCTTCTGCCCGACGCGCAAGTCCTTCGACGTCCCGACGGCGATCGGGCGAAGGAGCTCCTTCGGAGCGTCGACCTTCAGGACCGCGAGGTCCTTGTACCCGGCGATGCCGACGAGCGACGCGCGAAACCGCTCGGTGGATTCGTTCCCGAACGTCACCCAAGCGACGTGCTCTCCGCGCGTCGCCTGACGGTCGAGCATGACCGCCTCTCGGATCACGTGGTAGTTCGTCACGATGTGACCTTCGGCATCCCAGACGAACCCGGACCCGGTGCCGGTGACGACCTCACGGGGCTCGACCCGGAAGCCCCACGCCGATCGCGAGACGGTGGTGACGCTCGTGATGTGCACCACGGAGGCCGCGGCCTCGTCGAACACCCGGATCGTCTCGAGCTCGGAGGGAAGGAGTTCTCCGCGAGGGGTCACCGCGCGATCCGCGACCGCCGCCGGGCTCCGCAGATCGCCCGTGAAGAAGACGATCGCGAGAAGGCTGGCCGCGAACACCGTCAGGAGCAGTGAGACGGAGAAGAGTCGACGCACCGCGCGAGAACGACGATCGAACTCCTCGCGGGCGGCATCTTCACGGGCGACGTGATCGAGACTCGCCGCGGCGGAGGATCGATCGGGGACGGGTTGATTCTGCATGAGTTCCTCTTCACGAGTCCGGACGCTATCTTGGGATTCTGCGAGATGCCTTCGGCTCCCGCCAGCGCGATTTGTGGACCGGTCCACCTCGATGTCCCGTCGCGGGAGGCGAACTCGGAATCTTCGCGCGGGCTGCTCGCGCAGCCCGGGTCGGGTGTGAGACTTCCGCCGAGCCGACTCCCGGAGGAGCCTCTTTGGACGCGCGCGATCGGATCCGTGAACGACTGCGAGACGCGAACGATCGCGGCGAAGCGTGCCGCATCTTGGGG
>JAGQRC010000052.1 GCA_020425835.1 Planctomycetota bacterium
TCGAGTCCGGTGTCGGTCCGGCCGATGGCATCGTCGACGGTCCGGCCGACCTCGACATCGGGCTCGATGCCACGACCGTCGTACCGTCGGCCGTCGGGTCGGAACGATGCCATCGTCGACAGTCGAACCGTCAACGCCGAATGAGCCAGAATGATCGACTGGCTCCGACCGCTCCCCCCTCCGCTCCCCGCGCCCATCAACGTCACCTGCGGGAGCTCCGCGAACGCTCCCAGGAAGATGTCCGTCGCACTGAAGCAGTGCTCGTCCATGAGGACGACGACCGGACGGTCGTATCGCGACACGGCGTCGTCTCGCCGGATCACCATGAAGTGCCAGTCGGAGAATCCCTCCTTCGGGAGCTTCCAGTCCGGTCGGAAGCGGGCGAACCGGCGACCCAACGCCGCGCGCTCGGCCTCGGTCCAATGCGACGAGGTCAACGGGTGGAGGAAGCGGTTCTCGAGGTATCCGTCCCGACGAGCGAGCGTTCCCGGAGGTCGACGGAAGGCGGCGACGTTGACGACGAACGGATCTTCGCCGGCCGGTAGGAAGAACGGCAGGAGAAAGCGAAGCGCGTCCCGACTCCCCCCGCCGTTCCCACGAACGTCGATGATCAGTCCCTTCGTGTCCCCGAGCTCCTGCATCGCTCGTCGGAGCTCCGCGCCCAGGGCGGGGTCCCCCGACATGCTCGGGATCGGGAGGTAGCCGATGTCGCCGTCGAGTCGACGCCAACGGTCACCGATCGTCGGATCGTGGAGCGCGGGACTTCGCCGGATGTCTCGAACGACCGTCGTCGTGGCGCCACCGGCCGACGCGAGCGTCAACTCGACTCGCGGTGTCGACGCCCGCCCGAGCTCTTGGCGCAGGTACTGGACGAACGGAAGATAGGAGAGCGAGCCGCAGCGAACGAACGCCGGGGAGCCGCGCGCGACGAGCGGTCGCGCTGCATCGAGCCAGCGTTCGATCGAGATCCCGTCGATCGCCACGAGGAACGGATGCGTCGCATCGATCGGACCGCTGCGGTCGGGGTCGATCGCGACGACACCGTCGGCGGTGTCGACCAGCTCCGCGGGGAGGAAGCCGGGAGGGAGCACCTTCGCCACGCCGGAGACGCGACTGTGACCGTCGCCGAACAGCGCCATCAGCTTGCGAAGTTGGATGTGGAAGTCTCGGCGATCGATTCCGGCCCGCTTCGAGCCGCTCAACCCGGCGCGGATCGTGTCGAGTGCGCGCCGATGGTCGACATCGTTCAGTGTCAGATAGGAGTACTCGTTCTCCAGATGCCACTCCAGCTGGTCGAGGTCCTCTGCCGCGCGCTCGGCGGAGAGGCGACTCGACTCGGACGCGGCGTCGGCTTCCCAGTAGCGACGGGCCAAGAACTCGAACTCGGAGCGAGGTCGCCCGTGATCGCGCACCACCCGCCGGACTTCGCCGGGCTCCGGATCGGATCGACCGGGACGCGGCCCCGCTCTGCGAATGCGCTCGCGGTTCGCTCTCGACATCTCGACGTCCCGGAACTCGCGCGCGCGCCCGGTCCCCGGGTCCTGGAGTCGAAGGGTCACGCGCTCTCCCGGCGGGTGGCCCATGCCGGTCAACACCTCCACGAGGTCCTCGCAATAGCGCTTCGCCCAGTCGCTGCCGTACTCCGCCCGGCAACGAGCGAGGATGGCATCGTGGGGATGATCATCGATCGCGAGAACACGCCACCACGCGCCGCGAAGACGGACCTCGGGCACCTCACCGTGCCATCGGATCATCTCGAACGGCGAAGCCTTCTCGGGCGAGGGGCCCGCGGCCTGGGAGAACCGAGACGCGACGCCGGGCAGGACGGGCGCCACGACGGCGACGAGGACAACGACAAGACGGCTCATGAAACCTCCTCGGGGTCACGGCAGTGGGGATGCCGCCACTCGTCCGGAGGGGTCCGCGGTTCTGACCCGCGTTGGAGGTTGAGCGTCTCCATGGAGGGCGTCCGCGTCGGAGCCCGGAGCCCTCTCGTCTCGGTCGGTTCGACAACGGACTAACCGTCCTCGTCGAGCTCCTTCTGTGCCTTGCGTTTCGCCTCGAGCAGCCGGTCGGTGAAGCTCTGGGGCTTCTCCGGCGCGGGCTCCGCGGGTGGCGTGGGCTTCGGTCGCTTGGGCGCACTGGGCTGCGGGGTCGTCTCCGTCTCGCGCGGAACCGCGACTCGCTTCCGACGCCGCTCCGTCTCGCCCCGGACGCTCTTCTGACGGCCGAGCAGCGCGGACATCGTCTCCGTCGACTCGGTCCGTCGCGGGCCCCGGCGGCCCCGCGCCCAAGCGATGGCCTTGCGAGCGGGATCGAGCGAGAGCACGACGCGGCGACAGAAGACATCGACGAAGAAGAGCACCAACGCGATCTGAAGGAGTAGATCCCAGACCGCGGTCCGCTCGCGCGAGACGGGGACGTCGCGGTCGAACGGATCATCGTCGGGACCGAGGACCCGACCGCCGGTCGCAGCGGCGAGCTCTTCGAGCCGCTCCCGCTGGCTGAAGAGATGTCGGTACTCCGGCGAGTAGGAGACGTTGACTCCGGTCTGATGATGACCCTTCACGCCATCCTCGTACTCGAGCGACAGCAGGTACGAGCCGGCGTTGCGCGCGTCGAAGTCCGCCTCGTAACGTCCGGGGCCGACCTGCTGCAGGGTGAGTTCCTGCTCGCTCATCTTCGGATCGAGGAGTCGCCCCCGGATCTGGAGGCTGTCGACGTAGGATCCCTCGGCATCGATCGCGTCGACGATGATCCGTCCTCGATCCCCCTCGATGGTGCGCTCGACGCGGAACAGCTCACCGGATCCGCGCTTCGACACGTATCGGACGAGCTGCGCCCAGAACGGCTCGAACCCCGGCCATCCCGTCCAGTCCGATGCCCATCGACCTCCGGAGTCCGAGGTGAAAGCCGCGGTCCGCGCCAAGCCGTAGCGCCAGTGCGCGAGAATGGGATCGTGATGCGGCTCCAGACTGACGAGCGCGATCTCCGCCGTCGGTTTCGGCGTGGTGATCACATATCCGTGGAGCGGAGGGAACCCGCCTTCCACGAGTCCGCGAAGGGGTGCCGTCTCCATCGAGATCGCCGGCACGAAGGTCTCTTCGTTGATGAGATTGCGCCGCACGTGGAGCGCCTCGCGCACGAAGATCCCGGGGAGTTCCTCCGGGTTCGAGACGAAGTAGTAGCGCCCTCCCGTATCCTTCGCGAGCTTCTTCATGCGCGCGGTGTCCGCGCTCTCGTTCCCGTGCGGCATGATGCAGACGGTGGTGACCGAGATCTTGGCGTCGATGTAGCCCTGCACGGTCGGCCCGGTCGGTGCGGTGGGGTCTCCGTCCGAGATGACGATCGCGTGACGCTGCACCGCGTTGGCCTGCTGGAGCGCCTGGAGCGCGAGCCGCATGCTGGGCTCGAAGGAGGGCATGTCCGCGGGTTGGAGCGCACGGACCGCCGAGGCGATCCTCGCCTTGTCGACCACGGGCTGGAGCGGAACACCCCACTTGTCGCTCCCCATGCCGTCCCAGAAGAGAACCCCGACGAAGTCATCCGGAGTGAGCATCTCGATCGCACGGATCGCGATCCGCTTCGCCCACATGTTGCCGTCGGGGAACTCGCAGGTGTGCAGGATCATCACCAGGGCCCCGTTGGGGATGGTCTTCCGCTGCTTCACCTCCATCTCCACGGGCAACAAGTTCTCGATCGGAGAGCCGCGGTACCCGCCGGCGCCGAAGGCGTCCGGGCCGCCGACCATGATCAGACCGACGCCGAGGTTCTTCACGACGCCGTGGATGAGCCGCATCGTCTCGACGCCGAGCTGGTAGGCCGCGACGTTCGCCAAGATGATGCAGTCGTAGAAGAAGTACTCCTCCGGGTCGGTGGGGACCTCTGCGGGTGGGACGATCTCCAGCGCGATGCGCGAGCCCCGCAGCGCGTCGATCAGCGGTTGGTGCTCCGCCGCGACACCGACGAACAGAACTCGGGACTCCCCGCGGATCACCGTCGTCCCGTAGGCGACGTTGTTCTTGACGAGCGTGTCGACGGAGGAATCCGTAGGAGTGAACAGTCGCGCTTCGTATCGGTACCGACCCGCCTCCTCGTGGACGACCGGGAACTCCAGCCGCATCTTGCCCGGCTCGAGTTGGACCTCCCGCTCCGCGATGCGCTGATCGTTCTCGTAGAGCTGCACCCGGGCCGGCGTCGCCACTTCCGAGTGGACCACGACGGAGACGACGTAGGGTTCCTCCGGATGGACCTCCGCGGGGACGCCGAGATGGTCGAGGAGGATCTCCTCGGTGTACGAGAAGTCGATCGGCCAGACGTCGACGACGATCCCCGACGTCGCGAGGTTCTTCGCAGCGAGGATCTCGTCCCCGACGTTCGCGTTGCCGTCGGAGACGACGACGACTCGTTTGCCACCGGTCACGTCGGGGCCGCTGAGGGCGGCCTGCGCGAGCTGGAGCGCGCCCGCGGTATTGGTCGCGTCGCGATCGATCACGCTCTCGATGTGCGCGACCTCGATCTTCGGCGCGGCGGCGCGCTCGATACCGGCATCGCGACCGTAGACGATCAGCCCCGCTCGCTCGTCGCGATCGAGGTGGGCGGTTCGATCGACGAGATCCTGGAGGATGCGATCGGTACGGGAGCTCGGCACCGAAGCGGAACGATCGACGAGGAAGAACACGGTGAGTCCGCGCCCGATCAGCGACAGCTTCGTGTCGGCGAGCCCGAGGATCAGGATGCCGACGATGAACGCGCGGAGGCCGAGCGAGAAACGGCTCCAACCGCGCGACTGCCCCGCCAGACTGTGGCGGGCGATGAAGACCAACCACGCGAAGGCCGGGATCGCCGCCAGGAGCCACAGGGGTCGAGTGAACTCGAAGGGGAAGTACTGCACGTCGAGCGGTCACCTTCCCCAGCGGAAGCGTTGGACGCGGTGGTTGTTCGTGTCGGCGACGACGACGAGATCCGCATCGGGTCGAGGGAGGACCGCGATCCCGCGCGGTGTCGCGAACTCGCCGGGCGCCCGCCCCGGCGCCCCCATCGCATCGAGGAAGTGCCCCTCCGCATCGAATCGCTGAACGCGGTTGCCCCGGAACTCGACGACGTAGAGACAGTCTTCGCTCCCGGTGGCGATGTCGAACGGGTAGAGGAACTGGCCCGGCTCGCTCCCCGCCGTTCCGAAGCTGCCCTTCGCCTCACCGGACGCGGTGAACCTCAGGATCCGGTGATGGCCGCAGTCGACGACGAAGACATCGCCGCCGGTCCCGATCGTCACTCCTTCGGGTCGGATGAAATCGAACTCGCCGTCGCCCTTCCTCCCGAACGACCCGAGATACGCGCCGTCGCGGTCGAAGTGGAAGACTCGGTCGGAGGCGCCGTAGTCCGCGACGTACAGCGCGCCGTCGGCTCCGGCGGCCACTCCTCGAACGAGCGCGAGTCCCGATGTCTCTCCCGGCGGAATCCAGCCGTCGAGCATGATACGGAGGAGCGGCCCGTTCGGGTCGTACTCGAGGAGCCGCGCGTAGTGGGTGTCGCCGACGACCAGCGTCCCGCTCGGGGTCAGGGTCAGGTCGATCGGCTGGCCCGCGCTCCACTGGGGGAGCTGCCATGCCGCGATGACCTCCCCCTCCCGGTCGAAGCGTTGAACGCGACCCGTGCGATCGATGACGACGCAGCTCTCATCGGGGAGCAGCTCGATACCTCGCGGTTGATGGAGCGCGCCGACGCCGCGACCGGGACCGCCGAAGCAGCGCAGTTCCCGAATCGTCGCGCTGCCGTGGCCGCCGGTCGGCGTGCAGCCGACCAGGATGACGGCACCGCTCGACAGCGCGATGCCTCCGAGAAGCACCGCAACGCGGAAGAGCGGTTGGAAACCGATCGCCGAGCCGGCTGGAAGTGAGACCCCACGAAGTGAACTCCGTCGCGAGACGCGACGACGTTCGCTCCGATCGAGCGATGACTCCATCACTGTCCCCGCAGGCGCTCGAAGTACCTCTTGGGCAGTTCTCGATACTCGGCGGGGTATCGCTCCTGCTCGAGCGACTCCTCGGCGTAGCGGCTCCCCGTCAGGATCAACTCCTGCAGTTCGATCTGGCTCTCGCCGCGCGGCGCCTCACCCTTCTCGAGGTAGCTCCCGACCATTCGTCCCTTGTGCATCGCGCCGCGCAACGTCTCCTGCTTGTGACGCGTGTCCTGCTCCGGGGATTCCCCGGGCGTTGCCCCGCCCTCACCGCGCGGCCCGGTGCCTTGGCCGCGCGAGAGCCGCCGTCCCCACGGGCCCTGTCCCATCCCTTGGCCATGACCATGGCCAGAGCCGGCACCCTGTCAGGTGCCGCCCTTTCCCTGACCCTGTCACGTGCCGCCGTTCTTGCACAACTCGCAGGGCTCGGGCCACTCCTGCGGCAACGACGCCAACTCGTTCTCGGTGAGTTCGATCTCGGAGAGCGTCTGGTCGAGGAGATCTCGCTCCCGCATCAGTCGTTCGAGCTGATCGAGCTGCGACGCCGTCGATTCCATCGCCTTGGCCAGATCCTTCGGGTCCATCTTCGCGAGGTCGGCTGCGGCTTTCGACAACTCCTCGGACTGCGGCAGACCGTCGAGCTTCTTCAGGAGCGCATTCAGATCCTTGGAGAGCTTCGACAGCTCATCCTTGTCGCCGCTCTTCTGCGCTTCCGAGATCTTGTCCGCGAGCTTCTTCATGGCCTGGCTCGCCGACGAGAGGTCCCCCTTCTGGAGCGCGGACTGCATGTCCTTCGCCTCTTGGCTCTCGAGCTTCTGCGCGGAAGACTGGATCTGCTCGAGCATTCGGTCGAGCGACTTCATCTCTTCGCGCTCGCGAAGCTCCTGGGCCTCGCGTCGGAGCTCATCCATCTTGGCGAGCTCGCGACGCTGGGGATCCTGCTTCGCAGGTGGTCGCTTCTCCGCTTCGGTCCGTTGCTCCTCCGGTTGGGACATCTTCTGGAGCAACTTCTCCGTCCGAGGATCGACCTTCGCGCGCTTCGCCTTCTCGACGATCTCCTCGAGCCGCTTGCGCTGCCGTTCGCGCGCCTCTCGTACGCGCTTCTCCTCCTTGGCGACCTGGGCGCGCTCCTGCTCCGCACCGAGCAGGTCGAACTGTGGGAGAAGGGAGGCGGCGCCGACGGCGAAGAGCAGACCGACCGCGACGAAGAGCGCTCGCGGTCGTCGGAACGGAATCCCACTCCGGAGATCGACACGGGCCGCAGCCTCATCACCATCGCGATAGAGGGCCGCCGTCGCGAGCGGATCGGCGTGCGCGGCGGGCCCACCACCGGCGATCGATCGCTCGAGGAAGACGATGCTCGAGAGACGCTCCGCGAGATCGACCTGGTTCTCGATGGCGAGCGCGGTCGCGACCGGATCCGACGATCGCAATGCGGCGGCGAGCGCCGCACCGAGGAGCGCGCACCCGAGCCCGATCGCCGCCACGCATTCGGCAGTGCGAACGAGGTCCCAGCCGGGCCAGACAAGCTTCCAGGTGATGACGACGCCGAGGGCGCCGAGCGCGGCGACGGAGAGTCCCCAGAGGAAACCGTTCAGAGCGGCGTGCCGACGTCGTCGCAGCGCCGCTCGACGCAACAACGTCGCGAGACGGGGAGCCGCCGTGCGCCAGTCGGCGATGTCGCGCGCCATCGCGAAGGGGGCATCGGCAGATGAATCGGGTTCGGCGGACAGGCCGGATGGGGGCACCGCCCACTCCTCACGCCGGTAACCGGCTTCGGATCAGCGTTCCAACATCCCGAGTCTATCGGGGTTCCGGGAACGCGACAAGCAACCGCGAGGGGTGGCGATGCTCGGTGTCTCGGCCGAAACGAGGCCTCCACGGTGGTCGGAGCGGCGGTCACTGCGGGGGATACGGAGGCCGGGATTCCCCGCTCTCCTGAGCCCTCCGCTGCCTCCGCTCCTTGCGCTTCTCGCGTCGGTCTCGGCGGAGCTCGGCGTCCCAACAGAGACAGCAATCGCAACAGGTGCAGAGCTCGCAGACGGTGGCTCCGGACTCACCACTGGTGCAACACTCCGCTGCCCCGCCACAACCCTCCGTTCCCCCGGCGCAGCACTCGGCGCCCTCGCAACTGCAACACTCGAGCGCGTCGCACACCCCCGCCTGCGGAACCCATCGTGCGGGGAGCGTGTCGAACGGGGAGCGCGATGCCGCGACGAGTTCGCTCCAAGCGCGACCCGTGCGGTGACGGAGACGGAGAACGACGCGGTCCAGGACACGCCGGTGGCCGATCTCGAGCGGGAGCCGATCGAGCGCACGGTCGACCTGCTGGAAGCACGCCTCGATCTTCGACGCGAGACTCGCGCACGGCCCGCTCCCGGTGGCCGCCAGCGCGTTGAACTCACCGCGACGCCGATCGCGCTCGAAATCGTTCAGGGCGTCGAAGAGGTAGATCGCCTCGCCGAGCCCATCGCCGAGATCGCGGAGCGGTGGCTCGAGCGACGCGATCTCGGCGAAGAGCTCCGCGAGGGTCTCCCGGGTCGGAGCGATCAACTCCTCGAGACTCGAGCCGCGACTCTCGACGCGCGCTTGCTGGGCCGGCCACGCGTCGAGTCGTCCGGCGAGCGTCGAGTCCCCGAGCTCCCGACGCGCACGACGCACACGCGCCGACAACCAACCACGGACGAGGCGCTTCATCCAACGCCGGCCGCGTCGAGCATCGTCGGCGAGGTCGTCGAGGAGCTTGGCGTCGGCCAACAGAGTGGAGACACGCGCCATACGCTCGGCCACTTCCGCGGGAAGCGTCCGCACCGGCACGCGACGAAACGGGAGCGCCGTGCACGGTCGCCACTCGACCGTCGACGTCTCGCCGCCCTCCGCGCAGCGGGAGGTGCCCTCGGAGAGACCCGCGTACGTCAGAACCCAGAAGGTCTGGTCATAGGTGGTCAGCAGCGAGAGCGACCGTCCGCCCCACTGCCGGAGCGCGTGGCACCCGGCGCAGTACGACGAGCGGTAGAGGAGCCGATCCTGCGCGTCGAGACGAGGGGGGCGGAGCGCACCGTACACACGACCTCGATTCGGCGCATCATTTCGGCAACGAGAAGAGGAACGCGATGATGTCCTCGAGCTGTTTGTCGTTCACGACGACGGGGGACATCTTGCTCACGGGGCGGTCGAAGGTCGGCTTGCGGATGTAGAGTTTCAACCACTTGTACAGCCGCTCGTCGAGATTCTCCGTCGCCGCGATCTCCTCGATCGCCGCCTTCGACTGTTCGTAGACCGCGCGCTGCTGGACCTTCAACTCCTCGACGTGCTTCGGATAGTCCGCCATCTTCTGATCGAGATACGCTCGGTAGGCGGCGTCCATCGGTGGCCCGATCTTGAATCCCTTGCCGTCGATCATGTGACAGGTCTTGCACTTCTTCTCCGCCACCGCCTTGCCCGCCTCGGCACTCCCGCTGATGGCGAACCCCTCCGACGCCGACTTCACGGCGGGTGCCTTCGCAGCGGGGTCGGTCTTCACGTTCTCCGGCTTGGACGCCCCACTCCCCTGACCTTGGCACGCCACGGCAACGACCGCGACCGACAGCAGGAGGAGTCGAGCCAACACGGCAACGGGGCGGAGCGCGGTCATCGGGGGTCCTTTCGGGAGACGATCGTCCTCACCGCGGTCGAGCCGCGGACGGATGTCTTCGAGTGGGGAAGGGCGGGCAGCTTAGCCTCAATTCCACGCCCCAGGAAGAGAGGACTCGATCACCTCACAGGCTGCGCAGCTCGACCTCGCGAGAGTCCCCCGCCACCTCGACCTCGACGGTCTCGAAACCGGTCGCCGAGACGCGATATCGATCCGCGGGCAAGGCGGAGAACCCACACACGCCGAGCGGCCCGGTCCGACGAATCTGGGAGAACGACGTCCCATCCGTCGACACGGCTCGGACGTGCACCTGAGTCATCGGGACGGGCTGATCCTCGGCGCCGAGGACGGTGACGATGAGCTCGCCCGCAACCTCGAGCGGAACGGCGCGCGCGTAGGTTCCATCCGCCTCGACCGCCTGCTCGACCCGCGTCTCGACGTACCCCGGACAGATGATCGAGAGGACGACCGCTCCCGCGGGCGCGGGGTCGACGATGATGCGCCCCGAGGAGTCGGCGAGGAATCTCGCTCCCCCGACGAGCACACCGTCCAGCCGGCGCCGAACGGGAACGCCACCGGGCCACTCGGCGACGGCCACCGCTCCGACCGGCGCCTCGCCGTCGGCCGTCACCAACGTGAGCTCGATCCTCCCCCCCGGCACGAGGACGATCTCGATCGGATCGTGGGGCACGGAACCGATGATCACGGACGCCTCGGCGACGTCCTCTCCGGACGCTCGAACTTCGTATCGAACGTTGGGCAAGACGTCCTCGAACTCGAAGCCACCGTCGTCGTCGCTCCAGACCGCGCGATCGCCGCGAAGCCAGTAGGCGGCTCGTGCCTCGATGCGGTCCCCGGTCGGCTCGAGCTGGATCCAACATCGCGCCGCGGGAGTGCCGTCCGCGTGGACGACGTGACCGGTCAGCGTTCGCGTGGGCTCGAGTCGGTACTCCTTCTCCGACTCATCCGCTCCTCCTCGAAGCACCGCACCGAACGGGACCCAGAAGCCCGGGACCCGCGGAAGGAGGAAGGTCTGTTGGACCCCATCGACGCCGCTGACGCGGAACCGACCGTCCTCGTCGGTCTGCGACGTGCGAAGACTTCCGAGGAATCGGGACGATTGGAGCACCCCGATCTCGACCCCCGCGGCGGGGCTCCCGTCGGATAGGACCAAACGACCGGCGAGATCCGCGCCTCGGTCGAGGATGAACGTGTCCTCCCGACCACTGAGCACGATCGTGCTCTCGTGGATCAGGAATCCATCCTTCTCGATGACGATGTCCGCATCACGACCGTTCAGGTAGACCGTGAAGTCGCCGTTCGCATCCGTCTGGGCTTGCGCGTAGCTCACCATGTTGAGCAGGGTGATCGACGCCCCCTCGATCGGACGAAGGTCCTTGCCGACCGACTCCACGACGTGACCATCGAAGCGGGCGCCACGACTCAGCCGAACCTCCAGGCCGACC
>JAGQRC010000537.1 GCA_020425835.1 Planctomycetota bacterium
CGATCCCGAGGGACAACAACATCGGCACGAGCCCGTACGCACCGCGCCACGCGAAGAAGATGACGATCGCGAGTGTGGCCAGTCCCAGCTCGACTGCGAGGGGGAAGCTGTAGCGCTTCTTCGGCTTCTTCGCCGACGCGCGAACGAAGGACGCGAGCTGCGGACGGGTGAAACCGAACGAGAGCGCGCCGTTGGGGCAGACACTCACGCAGTCGAGGCACTTCATGCACCCGCGGTCGACCACTTTGCCGTAGGCCTGGATCTCCTTGTGCACCGCGACGTTCGAGCTGCAGGCCGCCGTGCAGTGTCCGCACTTCTGGCACGCGTCGAGATCTACCTTGATCTTCCCCGGCGCGAACCGGTCCGCGATGGCGAAGAAGGCACCGTACGGGCAACCGTAGGTGCAGAACCCCTTCGCCCCGAGGAAGTAGACGATCGCGACGCCGCAGAGGAAGAGGGTGAAAAGACCCATCGCGATCCCGGGGAAGGTCCCCCAGAAGTCCGCCTTGATGACCTCGACCCGCCATTGGTCGATCGGTGCCGCGCGACCCCAGGCATCGGCGAACTCCGGTGAAAGCGCGTCGGTGAACCAGCCGTACACCATCGGGTAGAAGAACATGTAGAACGCGACGATGAAGGGGACCGCGATCAGGAGCCGCGTCCGGATCGGCTTGGGGCGAATCCCGACCCGGGCGAGCAGCCAGGAGCAGCCGTCCTGGAGCGCGACCATGTGGCAGGCCCAACCGCAGAAGAACCGGCCGAAGAGCAGGGTGCTGAGGATGGACAACGAGAAGAAGATCGCGCCGGCGTTCACGAGGCCCGTTCGCAGCGTCTCCATGGACTCCGAGGGCTCGAGCGGGGAGAGCGTCCGGCCCGCGATCCACCAGTGTGCGAGATGCGCGGCGATGGCGATGTGAACGATGATCAGCACCGCGGTACGCCACCGCGAAGCACGGGACGCCGCGACTTTCGACAACCGGCGGGCGCGGCCCGCGGGGCCGCGAAGCGGGCGAGAGGAGTCCTGGGGAGACATGCGCGGGAAGTTAGCGCTTTCCGTGGAGAGGGGCCAGTGGATCGTCGGGAGCGTTCCGAAGGGTCGGATCGACGACGGACGAAGGTATCCGCGGGTCGTCGGGGCCGGCACAATCGAGGTCCGGTCGCGGCGCGGTCGAAGAAGGTTCCGGGCTCGGGTTCACGCGGCGGTCGACGATGTTGCCGATTTCCGGTCCGCTTCCGCGATCGAGGATCAACCGGGAAGGTCGGCGGAACTCTGGCCGGGGGAGGTCGAATGCGAACGACGACGCGGGGCGCGATCATCGCAGTCTGGGTGCTCGGTGCGGCGCTCGTGGCCCACGGAGACATCCGATTCTCGTTCGTTCTCAAGGACACGCCGCATGCGACCAATCCGGAGTGGGGGGCGAGCGCGCCGAACACGATCTTCGGTTACGACACCCTGCTCCGCGTCGCAGTCCCGGTCACCGATCGGTTGGCGACGGCGCTCGCCGCGTTGGACCCGGACGCTCGAGTCGACGCGTTGAGCTACGGCCGTGACGTCGGGGGGCGGAACGATCACTCGTACTTCTACTTCGGGATCTCGATGACGGCCCTGGGGCGCGCGAACGCCGTCGGGAAGACTCCTCTCGATCTCGAGCCTCGATCCGAGTGTGAGTCGGACCACTACTTCGTTCCGGATCGCGTCGCGCTGGTGCGGGCACCGGGGACCCACGTCAAAACGATCGACGAGAACGGCACGTCACCCGTGGGAGCGTCGCCGCGGCGGAAGGATGATCCGATCAGCCTCGGCCTGACCGGGGTCTACGGGTGGCCCACGGGATCCCCTCCCGATGTCGCCAACGTCAGCGGTTTCGATCTCGAGACCCACGACGACAACTACACGATCTACTTCTCGGTCGACCGTCCGGTCGGCGGCTTCTCGCCGGCGGACATCCTGATGCTCGACGTCGCGGGGACCATCCATCTGTTCCGCGCCGCTGCGGACTTGGGTCTGGACGCCTCGAACGACGACATCGACGGCCTCGCGTTGAACCTGTGGGGCGTCGGTCTCCCGCCGGGTGTTCGTTCGCTCGGTTGGTACTCGCTCACTCGGGCGAGCCAGTCCGTCGCGCTCCTCGGTCACGCCGCCGGCGATCTCTTCGAGTTCGAGCCAGCGGTCTCCTACGGGACACCGCCGATCCACATGCGTTCGGAGCGACTCGGACTGCTGTCGAGGTTCTCGCTCGCGAGCAGCTCCCCGGACATCGATGCGGACGTCGACTCGATCTCGCACATCGATCCGGAGTCCCACTGGTCGTGGGGGCCGCCGACCGGCTTCCCGGGGGATCTCGTCGTCACCGGAGGCTCGCCGCTCGACTCGTCGTACACGACGTCGGTGGATGGTCGACGCTGGTCCTGGTCGGAGTCGTCGATCCCGTCGACGGCGTTGCCGCCGATCGATCCCGGCGACTTCATCATCGTCGAGGTCGAGGTCGACCGGGGTTCGCACCGAGCGTCGACGAGCGGCGTCGCGAGTATCCCGGGGACGCTGCCCGCGGTTCAGCAGGTCGATTCGACGGCGGCCGGATCGGTGATCGAGTGGGTCTGGACGAACCCGATCGTCTACGGCCTCATCGAGGTGCGCCTCGATGGGGATGCCACGACGATCCTCCCGGGCACCGCGCAATCGTTCACGGTGATGGGGCTCGATCCGGGAGTGCACACGCTGAGGATCATCGGGAGCATCGGCGCCGATGTGAGCGACGCAGTCCATCACTCGGCGCTGGCTCCGGGCGATCCGGCGCTGCCCCCGCCGTGGTTCGTCGAAGCGGTCGACACCGCGAGTGGCGTCGAGCTCACCTGGGTGAACCCGATCGGCTACGACGCACTCGAGGTGGAGCTCGAGGGGAACACCGTTGCCTCGGTCGGCCCGGTGACGGCGGGCCAGACGACGACCGTCACCTTCGATGCCCCCGAGGGGCGGTCGACGGCGTTCGTCCGAGGATTCGTCGGGACGGCGGCAACGCCTCCGTCCGCGGCGGTGGTCGATGTCTCGCCGCTCCGGCCGGGTGCGCTGATCCGCTCCGGGAGCGGCGTCCTGCCGCCGGTCGCCGACCTCACGCACTCCCGCGATGGTCTGATCTACGTCGTCGATGGCACGAACGACGTTCGCGTCTTCGATCCGCTCGACCTCGACAATGCGTTCGCCAGCATCCCCGCGCCCGGCATCGGGACGATCCAGGGCTTGGCCGCCAGCGCGGTCTCGCTCTTCTGGGTGATCGACAGCGCCTTCTACGAGACCGATTTCTCGGGCGGCAGTGTCGTCCTTCTCGGCTCCATCGCGCCACCCGGAGGCGGACCGGTCGCATCCCTCGGATTCGACGGTGACTCGCTCTGGGCCGTCGATCGGGACAACGGCACCGTGACCCGTCACTCTCCGACCGACGGGACCTACCTCGGGACCCAGATCGTCGGTCCCGCCGTCGGACCCGTCGCCGTGAGTGGTCGCCCGTTCGACACCGGGTTCATCGACATCGCACACGAGGCGAGCGGAGCGGGCCCGACGGTCAGCACCTTCCGCGTGGGCGGGCAGGGAGTGCTCTCGTTGCCGACCCCGCTTCCCCCGATCGCGGCGATCGGGACGGCGTCGGCAGGCACCGGACCCG
>JAGQRC010000538.1 GCA_020425835.1 Planctomycetota bacterium
CTGGAACCCCTCGAGGCAGATCTTCTCGAAGAGGGATCGGTCATCGGCGACGGGACGCCCCCACTCGTCGTCGTGGTAGGCGCGATACAGTGGGTCGTCGCCACACCACCAACAACGGTCCCGACCGCCGTCGGAGAGGAGCTCGGGAGGCGTGGTCGATGGTCGTCGCTTCGAGCTCAACGGCAACTCCGATCCGGCGAGGTGACGAGCTCCGAACACCTCGCGAGGGAAGACGAAAGCTGAGACGATTCGCCCGATCCGATGCTCGCCGAACGAGGCGATCCGCGAACGAAGAGGAGCGGGCGATGGGCACTCGGGGTGATCTCGACGCGGCGCTACGGCGTGGCGAAGCCGGCCGGGTGGTCGTCGTCACCGGTGCGGGGATCTCCGCCGAGAGCGGCATCCCCACGTTCCGAGGCCCCGAAGGATACTGGACCGTCGGGTCCCGCGAGTACCACCCGCAAGAATTGGCGACCCTGAGCGCCTTCCGCACGATGCCGGGCGAGATCTGGCGCTGGTACCTGCACCGCCTCGACGTCTGTCGTGCGGCGCGGCCCAATCCCGGTCACGAAGCGCTCGTCGAGCTCGAGCGACGACTCGGCGATCGATTCCTGCTCGCGACGCAGAACGTCGACGGCCTCCACCTCCGCGCCGGACAGACCGCGAGCCGCACGTGCCAGATCCACGGGAACATCGAGTTCCGCCGCTGCCTCGGCGACTGTGGATCCCCCTTGCTGCCCCTGCCGGAGGACCTGGGCGCACTGCGTGACGAGGCGGGGTCCCGAGCGGAGCTGATCGACCGACTGCGGTGCCCGTGCGGCTCTCCGACCCGGCCGCACGTGCTCTGGTTCGACGAGTACTACGATGAGACGCTCTATCGTTCCGAAACCGCGATGACGGCGGCCTCTCGTTGCGACCTCCTGGTCGTGATCGGAACTTCGGGTAGCGCGAGCCTGCCTCACCGAATCGCACTCGCAGCGGTGGGGAACGGCGCGGCGATCATCGACATCAACCCGGAGGCGAGTCCGTTCCGAGATCTCGCACTGCGCCTTCCCGACGGAGCCTATGTCGACGAGCCCGCGGGCATCGCACTTCCCCGACTGGTCGAGCGACTCTGAACCCGTTCGGGGATTGGAAGATCGAACCCTCCAGCACCCCGCGAAAGAAATGCGGGAAACCCCCTAAAGCCACACGCGATATCCCGGCGAAAACAGGACAGGGTCACAAAGCCAGAGGAGTCCGGCCGTGTCACTGTGCCAAGCCTTTTCGATCGATGAGTCCAATCTGGCCACTCGGCGAGAGTTCATTCAACTCGGAGAAGAAGAGCGGAAGCTCCTCTCCTCGCTGATCCCGTGGGCGGAGAAGATCGCTCCGGAGCTCGCGCGGGAGTTCTACGACCAGCAGTTCGCGTTCGCGCCGACCCGCGACTTCTTCGCGGGGATGGCGAGTCGCAAGGGCATCTCCATGGAGTCGCTGCGAAGCGCGCTGGAATCGGCGCAGTCGGACTACTTCAAGGGCGTCTTCCGCGGCGCGGAGAGCAACTGGGGAACGAGTTACTTCGAGCATCGCCTCCGCGTGGGTCAGACGCACGACGCGATCGACCTCCCCCTGAAGTGGTTCATCGGATCGTACTCCTCCTATCAGACCCTGACGCGCAAGTACCTGAAGAAGCACTCCCGCAACGCCAAGAAGCGCGAGGCCGCGGCGGCCGCGGTCTTCAAGGTGTTCAACTTCGATATCCAGGCGATCCTCGACTCCTACCTCCTCAGCCTGTTCCGGTCGATGGGCGTCCGACTCGATTCCGTGGAGCTGCTCCCGGGCCAGGACCGCACGGAGAAGATCGGTCCGCTGAAGTCGTCGGTCCGCTCGCTGATGTCCGGCATCCTGCAGACCACCGACAACCTCCGCCGATCCGCCGAGCTCCTGACCCACGTCTCGGGTGAGATGGAGTCGAGCGCTTCAGCCGTGGCCTCGGCGACCGAGGAGATGGACGCGAGCATCAGCGAGATCGCCGCGAACTCCTCGCGCGCCTCGTCGGTCGCCGGCACGGCGGTGCAGACCAGCCAGAAAGCCAACCAGGGTATGGAGGGTTTCGCCGAGGCTTCGGTGGAGATCGGGAACGTGTTGAGCCTGATCACGTCGATCGCCGAGCAGACCAACCTGCTCGCGCTGAACGCGACGATCGAGGCGGCGCGCGCCGGAGAGTCGGGCAAGGGATTCGCCGTGGTCGCCGGGGAGGTCAAGGAGCTCGCGATCGAGACCACCAAGGCGACGGAGGAGATCGCGCGGAAGATCGACACGCTTCGCGCCCACGTCACGTCGACGGCGAGCGACATCGAGAGCGTCGCCAAGATCATCAGCGAGATCAACGAGATCGAGTTGTCGGTCTCCGCTGCGGTCGAGGAGCAGAGCACGGTGGTCAAGGAGATCAGCCGCAGCGCCGCGGAGTCGTCGCAGAACGCCGAGCAGACCCGAAGCTCGTCGGAGGAGCTCGCGCGCCTGGCGGAGGATCTGATCGACCTCACTTCGAAGCTCGAGATGGCGGAGTAGGAGTCGATCCGAGAGCCCCGGCGCCGTGGCCGATCGAGTCGGTTCGCCCCCCACCGCGGGCCGGCTCGCCCCCGACGCTTGGCCACCCTGGGTCCCCGCGACGAGAATCGGTCTCCCCGCAGTCGTGCGGGAGCTTCGCCCAATGGAGGACGACCGATGTCGCTGGACCACCTTCTCACACGCTCCCTGATGCTCCTCTGCCTCTCTGCCGCCCCGCTCACCACGGGAGAACTCCGCGGAGACGAGACGGCAGCCGGGGAGAAACCCGAGAGCGCGAGGACGATCGAGACCATCGTCCGCCTAGGTCGCGAGGACAACGAGGTGATGAGCCACCTCGACTACCTCGTGAACAACATCGGCGCCCGGCTCACCGGCTCCGACAACGATCACAAGGCGTGCGAATGGGCGAAGAGCCAGTTCGAGAAGTGGGGACTGACCCACCCGCGACTGGAGGAGGCCGGTTCGTTCCCGGTCGAGTTCAACCGCGGCCCGTGGAGTGGTCGCATGATCAGCCCGGAACCGATGGCGCTCGAGTTGGGAACGGCCGCATGGTCGGCGGGAACGCGGGGCGCCGTCCGCGGGGAAGCGATCCTGGCGCCGACGTCATCCGAAGGACTTTCGGCCGCCGATTACGCCGGCAAGTGGGTCTTCTCCGAACGCCGGCGCGGACGTCGGTCGAGGGATGAGCAGCAGGAAGCGCGCGAGATCCGGACGTTCCTCGACGAGGCGGGAGTCGCCGGCTTCGTGAGTCCCGGGAACGGGAAGTACATCCGCACCGGTGGGCGGTCGCCCGAGACCTTCGACGAGCGACCGACGACGCCGCGGATCACGCTCCTCGAAGAGCAGTGGAACCAGATCCACGAGCGGCTCGAGAAGGGCGAGAAGGTCGAGCTGGAGTTCGACATTCGCAACCACTTCGAGCCGGGCCCGGCCGTCTACTACAACGTGATCGCCGAGATCCCCGGAACCGAGTTCCCGGACGAGTGCGTGATCATCGGCGGTCACATCGATTCCTGGGACGGTGCGACCGGTACCACCGACAACGGCTGCGGCGTCGCTGTCGCCATGGAGGCGGCGCGGCTGCTGGCCCAATCCGGCGCCCGA
>JAGQRC010000539.1 GCA_020425835.1 Planctomycetota bacterium
TCCGGGGCGACGCCGGTGCGGTGTCCCCCGGATCGTCGTTTCCAGGTGACGCTGGCAGCCCGACTTCCACGCGAGTGCTCCCGGGGGTGTCACACTTCTCGTCGACCTTCGCTGATCGGAGTGAGCCCGCCGAACGTCGGCGGGCCACACCCCTCGGAAGGAGACGAAAATGAACCCGAACCCGATGCTCCTCGGCTCGATCCTCCTGCTCACTGGGCTCACGATCCCGACCGCGTCCGTCCTCGCGGGCAGTACGACCCACGAGATCATCGACGGCGTCGTGAACGTCGACGGCATTCCACGCGTCCTCGACGGCGTGCTCACCGAGTTCGTGACCGGCACCTCGGTCTCGACGAGCGGCGTCTCGCTCGCCGACGACATCGCGCTCGCGCCGGAGTGGGTGCAGAACCGGCTGATCAAGTACTGGCCGAGCGGACTGATCGGTATGGACCGCGTGCTCACGCAGATCGGCGACGGCGGCAGCGCGACGATCGAGATCGAGGGGGTCGGCACCCTCTTCGACACGTTCTTCCTCGAGTCGTTGGATCCCTACACGATCCACCACACCTTCTCTGGTGACGAAGTCACCCTGCCCGAGTACGCCCAGGCGGTCCTTCCCCATCTGAAGCGCGACATGCAGTTCACCTACGCTCCGGACGGGAGCTTCACCGGAGAGGTCACGCTCGCGATCGATGTGCCGACCCTCGGCGGGGTGGTCGAGACCCCGGTGTCGTACGCGGGGACCTTCGTCGCTGCATCGCCCGGCGTCGCGTTGCCTGCCACCTTCGTCGGCGCGTACCAGATCGACACGATCGATCCGGCGACTGGCGCGTGGACGGGCTCCGGGACGCGTGAGCAAGCTCGGCTCACGCGGGAGATCATCGATGGCAACGTCGTCGTCAACGGGAGCGCCTTCGCGCTCGACGGCTCGCTGACCGAGAGTGTGAGCGAAGGCGGGAGGGTCCGCACCCGCGGGAACATTCGCGTCGTCGACGGTGTGGAGTGGGTCCCGATGCTGCCCGACTGGCTCGTCAACCGGCTGATCAAGGCGTGGCCGTCGGGGTTGATCGGCGGCGACGAGGTCCTCACGCAGGTCGGCGACGGTGGCAGCGTGTCGATCGAGATCGGCGGAGTAGGGCTCTTGACCGATGACTTCATCGTCGAGTCGATCGATCCGGTGACGATCCGCCACACCTTCTCCGGCTCCGAGACCTTTCCGGTGGGACGGGTCTACGGGGAGCTCCGGAAGAGCGACATGAGCTTCACCTGGTCTCCGGACGGTACGGTCGTCGGGCAGGTCACGCTGGAGGGCTACCGCCCCGACCTCGACCAGTGGGACCAATACGCCGCGACCTACACCGGTAGCTTCGCGGCCGTGGCTCCGCACGTGATGCTGCCCGCGACCTTCACCGGGGACTATCAAGTCGACGACTACGACGAGTCCTCCGGCGACTGGGCGGGATCGGGGCTCCGAGCCAGCGCACCGTCGAGCGACCCGCAGTTCGTGCGCGGGGACGCCAACGGGGATGGGTCGTTCAACATCGGCGACGCCGTCTTCCTCCTGACCTACGTGTTCGGTGGGGGCGTGGCGCCTTCCTGTCTCGACGCCGGCGACGCCAACGACGACGGCGCGCTCAACGTCGGCGACCCGATCACGATCCTCAGCGCGCTCTTCAGCATGGGAACCACTCCGCTGCCACCGTTCCCCGACTGCGGCTCGGATCCGACCTCGGACGCGCTCCCCTGCACCGACTTCGCGCCCTGTCCCTGAGGTCCCCCCCGGAGGTCAGGTGGGAACGATGAGACGCCCGAGGCGCGCCCGCCCCGGGCGTCGCTGCGTCGAGCGGGCGTCATCCCGACCGAGCGCCGAGACTTCTCGAGAAATCCGGCGACGACTTCGACCGCGCTCCCGTCGAGGGCGCCTCTTCCCGGAGCCATTCGAGGCGGTGGAAGAGGGGTGTCATGACGCAGGTCGTCGTGAAGTCGTGGTGTGTCGTCGTCCTGTCGATGACGACGGTGCTCGGAGCACAGGGTGAGCCGTGGGAGGCGTTGACCTCCGACCGCTCGAGCGCAGTGGCGGCGGGGCCGGGCCTTCCGACGGGAGCGTTGCAGGGGCCGGCCTTCCTCCCGAGCGGAGACCCGCTCGGGATCTGCCTGGACAGCGGCGGGGCACTCTTCGGCGTGCCCACTCTGTACGTGGTCGACCTGTTCGCGGGCTTCGCGACGCTTCTCGACGCGACCGATCTCTCGCTCCTCGGCACGATCCCCACGCCGAGCGGCGCGTCGATCACGACCGGAATCGCGACCGACGGCACGCAGCTCTTCTGGGCGGCCGACGGGACTCTGGTCTCCACCGACATGGATGGATCTGGTCCGGTGACGCTCGGTCCCCTCGCGTTGCCGATGGGCGGAGTCGCGGGCGACATCACGCTCGACGACCTCGGGCGCATCTGGGCGATCGACGTCGTGAACGATGGGATCTCCGCGCACGATGCATCCACCGGCGCCGCGCTCGGCCCGATGTTCGTCCAGCCCTCGGCGCCCGGCGCGTTCGGCAACGGCATCGCGTTCCGCGCGGACTGCGCTCGCCTGGAAGTCTTGCACGGGGCGGCGGCGTCGGGCCAAGTCACTCGAGTGTCGGTCGTCTCCACCGACGGCGTGCTGCTCGACTCGTTGGACATCGCCGGGCTCGGCCCGTTCGTCAACGGCGTCGCCGCGACGGCGAGCTCGCCGACCTTCGGGGTGCCATCGCTGTTCCTGGTCGAGAACGGGAGCGGTGCCGTCTTCGAGATCGCCGCCCTCGATCCGTGCCCCGCGCTCCCGAGCGACTGCCACGCGCTCGCGTCGACGAGCCTCACTCTGCCGTTCAGCGGCTTCCCGACCGAGTCGACCACTCTCTTCCCAGGATCCCCGATCTCCGACGTCATCGGCACGACGGCATCGACCGCGTTCCTCTCGGGGTCGACCCTCCCGGTGCGCACCGTTCGGGCCACCGTCGCGATCGACCACACGTGGATCGGTGACCTCGACGTGACGCTGCGACACGTGTCGAGCGCGACCGTCGTTCAACTGCACGATTCCGCCGGTCTCGCGAGCGACGACATCCTCGCGACGTTCGACGACCGCGGCCGTCTGTACGGCGCGCCGTTCGATGCTGGCGACACGATGCAGCCATCGGGCGGTGTGTTCACCGATCCGGGTGCCGGTCTGCTCGCGGACTTCGCCGGCCTCTCCGCGGCCGGACCGTGGCGGCTGTCGGTGATCGACAACTTCCCGGGCGAGAACGGCACGCTCCAGAGTTGGACGGCGGAGGTGAGCACGGCGCTCGCGATTCCCGACGGCGATCCCCTCGGCGCGACGCTCACCCTCGACCCGACGACGATCGCCGGCATCGGCGATCTGGACCTCGTGATCGGCATCGATCATCCCGCGCCGCACGAGCTGGAGATCGCGCTGGTGTCACCGACGGGGATCGTCGTCACGCTCGAAGCGCCCGGAGCGCCGACCGCGCTCTTGGGCAACGCGCGCTTCGATGATGCCGGCGGCGGCTTCAACGACGGCTTCGGCACCGCGGTCCCGGCGGGCCCCGGCCTGCTCGCGGACTTCGATGGGGAGCCGCTCGCCGGAACCTGGGCGCTCCGGGTGATCGACG
>JAGQRC010000540.1 GCA_020425835.1 Planctomycetota bacterium
GACAGCTTCTGGAAGATGGCGGCGGCGGTCTCCGAATCGAGGGCGACGAGGAGGATCGCGCACTTGCGCAGCCCGAGCGTGCCGAACGATCCCTTCCCCTGAAGCGTGGCGAGCCGCTCGAGCGACGCGGAATCCAGTGAGCCGAGATCGGACATGTTCATTGTTGACCTACTTCAGCCCTTCACGATCGTTCGCTCGAAGACGACTCCGCAACGGGAACCGGCCGACACGGAGAGCACGCGCCTCAGACCTCTTCCACCGACTTCGGCTTCTCGTTCTTGGATGGCTCGCTCATCCATGAGCGCAACACCGTCGCGGCGAGATCGGGACGCTCGGTGGCGAACTGGGTCACCGACTCGAGGAGGTCGATCGCGACGCGATCTTCCTCGCTGGTCTCCCAGTCGATCTCTCGCTTCTGGTCGCTGAGCTCGGCGTGAAGCTGCTCCGCCCGGACCCGATCCCGCTCTTCCTTGTCGCGCAGGAACTGCTGGAGGTCGGCGACGGGATCGGGTAGCGCCTCGAGCTCCGGCGCGGCTCGACTCGCCACGCGATACAGGAGAATGCAGCCGACGAGGGCGAGCACTCCGAGGACGATCTCCTTGACGTGAATCTGTACGAATCCGAGCATTCCTGTCGCCTCATCCGTGTCTGCGCTCCGGATGTCCGGCGTCATCACGACCGTGCGGACGCGCGCGTTGATTCTGTCGGGCGGAACCGCCGGGAACGACCGGACGTCGTCCTCGATCTCCTTCACCTTGGCATCGATCTCGTCGCTAGTGGGCTTCGCATCCAGCTCGACACCCTTCAACAGGTTGATCTGCTGGATGACCGCTTCGTGCGAGAGACAGACATAGATGCTGACCCGCTCGATGTCACCGCTCGGCGACTTGATCTTCTTGCTGGTCGAACTCGCGAAGTTCTCGTACTCGGTCTCGCTGTACTCGCGGTTCGTCGTGGTCTGGACGCCCGCCGAGGGCTGCACGAGCGAAGCGGTGTTCGGCTTGGTCCCGGGTGCCTGCTGTTGGGCCTGGGACTCATCCGTCTCCGATCGCTCTCGAGTGACTCCGCTGGTCAGCTGCGGCTCGTAGGAGATCGAGGAGCTCTCCTCATCCTCTCGGTCGAGACTGATGTCGACCTCGACCGTGAACGCGTTCGCGGTGTAGATCCGTGCCAGTGTCCCGGTGATCTTTCGGCGGAGTTCTTCCTCCTGGGCCTTCTTGGTGTCGTCCAGGAGGTCCAACGAGTCTTCCATCGCGAGTGGCCCGCGGTGGTCCATCAGGGTGACGTTCTGCGTCTTCAGCCCGAAGGCGAAAGCGACGTACTTCTGGATCCCGTGCGCGAGCCTCGGCGGGATCTTGCCCTCGGCCGGTTCCAGCAGGACGGACGCCGTGGACGGACTCTCGCCCTGAACGAAGCGCGAGTTGTGGTTCGAGTTCACGTTCACGGTTGCCGAGGCGACCGCGGGGATGGCCTCGAGCGCGGCCTCGACCCGACGCCGCTTGGTGTCGAGGATCTTGTCGCGTCGTTGGCCCGACGACTCGTTCCAGCTCGTCTGGCCGTAGAGCCACTTCCAGAGATCGGGGTCTCGCTGATAGTCGGGGTTCTCGACGAACAGCGACTCCACGCGCGCACGGTACTCGTACGCGACGACGGCCGATCCTTCTTCGATCTCGAACGGGATGTCGTTCGCCTCGAGATCGCGGACGATGAGTCGCTCTTGGCCGACGGGAATCCGGAAGGTCCGGTCGTTCTCCGGGCCGAAGCTGACGATCATCCCCAGCATCAACAGGACGGCCGCGCCCAGGATGACCAGGCTCCAGCGCTGCGACGGTGACATCCGCCCCAGCAGCTCCTTCACGGGCTTCTCGATGCGCTCGTAGCTCTGTGAGAACCGCTCGCCGAGTTTCATCGCGAGTCTCTTCCCAAGTCGAGGCCGCTCCACCGTGGCAGGGTGAAGCCGGTCCCCCCCTCGCCCCTTCGTCCAGTTCACCGAGCAGCCGACCGATCAGGGGCAGACCGGCGAGCGCGACCTCCGAGAAGCAAACCCCTCGCTCCTCAGACTCTCAGACGATTGATCTCCTCGTATGCGTCGACCAACTTGTTACGGATCGACATGAGCGCCCGGAAGGCGAGGTCCGCCTTCTCGACCGCGGTCAAGACCTCACTGACGTTCTCGGTCTTGCCGAGCGCGAGCCCTTGAATGGCGTCGTCCGCTTCCTTCTTCAGCTCGTTCACCTCGCGAATGGAGTCCTTGAGGATCTCCGCGAAGCTCGGTCCATCCGACGCGTCCGACCGACTCGACTTCCGTGTGAGGGAGGAGTCGCTGACGGGCGTCGAGCGGAACGGATCAACGGGAGAAGAACCGGTCATTCTTTGCCTCCAGTGGCGGAAACGCGATCGAGCATCATCCGATGATCCTCATCGCGCTGGAGAACATGGACTTCGTCGTCTCCATGGCGGTGACGTTGGCTTCGTAGGAGCGGCTGGCCATCAGCATGTCCACCATCTCCTGGACGACGTTGATATTGGGATAGAGGACCATGCCGTCCTCGTCGGCATCCGCGTGCCCCGGCTCGTACCGGGAGTTGAACTCCGAGAGATCCGGGACGACGTCTTGAACCCGCACGCCGATCGCCCCTCCCTGGGGATCCGCTTGGAACAGCGGCTCACGACGTCGATACGGGTTGGGGAAGCCATTGGCATCGCGCGTCGTCTCGGCATTGGCGATGTTCTCAGCGATCGTGTTCATCCAGACCCGTCGGGCCTCGAGTCCGGTCGCGCTGATCCCGAGTGCACTCAACATGCGCTAACCCTCCGTCAGTTGCCCGGACGTTCGGTGATGGCCGCCCGGAGCTGATTCAGCTCCTTGCGCAACAACGAGCTCATACTCGTGTACTTGGCGGCGTTCATGGCCAGGATCGACATCTCTCGCTCCATCGAGACGTTGTTCTCGTCGTGTCGCGTGGGACCCTCGAAGGGCAGCGTGGTGACACGGGGCCCGCGAAGCGCCCCCCCCCACGTGCTGACCGCCTCTCGCGTCGCTCCGCCCATTCGAAACTCTGCGGGGTGTTGGTGGCGACGATCGTGAATCGCACGCTCGAGCGTTCGACGAAACCGGTCCTCGTCGAGGTCCTGACGCCGATAATGTGGCGTGTCACTGTTGGCGACGTTCGAGAGGATCAGCCGGTGCCGCGCCTCGGCGAAGGCCATCGTCTCCTCGATGACCGGTGTGGGTCCGAGGTGGAACAGGGTTCCGATGGTGCTGCTGGTCATGCGAGGCCTTTCGGGAGTGCGGCAGGAACCGCGCGTCCCCGGAGATTGCACGACCGGTGCCAGGGCCCCGCGGATCGGAGCGCCACGACACCGACGCCCCGAAGCCGCGTTTCCACCAAGAGTTGATCCAGGTCGCCGTCCGCGACGACCGCCGATGCCTCGGCTGGTTCCAGCGGCAGGATCGGCCGCTCCCGGCAGAAACGGGCTCTCGTCGCTCGATCCGAAGGCGGTGCGGTGTTCATGCTCGGCTGCCCGTCGCGACGCGGGCGCGCGCCCTTCGGCCGAAGCTGAGGTCCCACTTCTTGATCTTGTCACGCAGGGTTCGGACGCCGATACCCAGGGTCTCCGCCGTCTTCTTCTGGTGCCCGTCGAACTGTC
>JAGQRC010000541.1 GCA_020425835.1 Planctomycetota bacterium
GGCCGCATCATTAAAAAAAACGAACGGTTGCGGGTTGGCTTGGATCGGTCCCACGGCATCGTCCGTCGACGCGACGAGGTTGCCGTCGATGTAGATCCGGAGGCGCGCCACTCCGGCGCCGAGGTAGCCGTAGGTGAAGGCGACATCGAACTCGCTCCCGATCGGGAGCACGGCGCTCGACGTGAGCGCGACGGTGCTCTCCGGGTTCTCACCGCTCGAGACGGAGACGCGGAGCGCGTTGGCTTCCGTCAACTCGAAGAGGAAGCCGCGTCGCGGACCGAGAACGACATCGCCTTGCTTGGCGACGATCGGCATGCGGCTCCCCGTCGAGAAGGGCTGGATCGTCGCGGTCACCGTGAAGTCGACCCCGGGAAGGTCCCCGTGCGACGGCATCGGTGCGAGCACCGCTGCGTCGGGCAACGTGACGTGTGCGCCCAGGCCATCGAAGTAGAGCGCGGTCTGCCCGGCGATGGTGACCCACGTCGGCCCGACGACCATTCCGTCCTGTCCGAGACCGGTCCCATCGCCGGCGACGGCGCCCGAGCCGTCGGTGAAGGTCCAGTGCAGGCTGAACGGATTCGACGGCGCGACCGGGGTGTCGATCACCACCGGGTCGCTGTTCGGGGACTCGAGCCCCATCCCGTTGACGGATGAGATGCGGTACTCCGCGCTGCTCGCGGGCGCGATGGTCGTATCCAGGAAGCCCGGTCGATAGGGCTCGGCGATCACCACTCCATCGCGACGAACGCGGTAGTGGAGAATGCCCGTCTCCGGATCGTCGGCGCCGCTCCAGGTGAGCTCCACTCGATTCCAGGCGAGCGCTTCGACCACGACCTCGTCCGGCGCAACCGGCGGGGTGGCGTCGAGGGCCAACACGCCGGGGTCGCTCGGCCAGGTCACTTCGCTCGGCAGGATCGCATCGGTGTCCGATGCGGGCCCGATCGTCGTCTTCGCACCGTTCAACCAGATCCAGCTGAACCCGAGCGACTCGTGCTGCTGTGTGCGATCGACCAGGTTCTGGTGATAGGAGCCCGGACCGAGGGTCCCGCCGATCTCCGTCTCGATCACCGGGTAGAACTCGTTGGCCGCGATCACCGACGAGAGATCGGACGCGTAGGGATGGAAGCCGATGCTCGCGTTGTCGTAGTCGATCGTCGCGCCCTCGGCGACGGTCGCGATCAGGTTCCCGTTCGGCTGGCTGAACGTCCACAGGATCAGGTGGGTGTCCGGCGCCGCGGCTCTGACCTGCGCATAGATCGCTGCCTCGAACGCGACATCGTCCGCGGTGTAGTCATCGGGACCCCACTGGACCGGTTCGTTGCAGAGCTCGTAGATCACGTGGGTCTCCTCGGCGTAGCGCGGGGCGATCTCCGCCCACCACGCCATCGCGTCGGCCGCGTCGTGTCCCCCGACCGGGTGGTAGTCGACGATCAGGTAGATCCCCATGCGTCGCGCCATCTCGACCGCGGTGTCCATGAAGTCGAGCACGGTCGTCGTTCCGGTCAGCTCGTGGTCGAGCGCGTAGCACTGGCCTTCCGGGGGGTCGCACGCGAAGCCGGGACCCCCGGTGTAGAACTGAGGCGGTCTCGAGAGGAGCAATCGGACGGCGTTGAGATCGAACTGATCGCGGAGTTCGAGCCAGTGATGCGGGTTGTCGAAGACGCCGAGATTCCATGCCGCGATCGTCACGGTCTCCCCCCTCAGCGGCATGCCGTTGTCCGCGACGACTTGACCGTCGATCACCTGCACGCGTCCGCGGGAGGGTGGCGGGACGACGGTGACCGTGACCGTCGCGACGTTGGAGAGCTGGCTCCCCGCCACGCCTTGAACGGTGAAGGTGTCGGTGCCGACGAATCCGGGATCGGGCTCGTACGCGATGATCCAGTTGCCCGGCGCGGCGGCGAACGGGGTGGCGGCGCCCGCGAGCGGCGGGTCGACGATCTCCACCGTGACCGCCGACGGATCCGGAGCGTCGATCGCCATCGGGATCTCGGTGGCGTAGTCTCGAATCGTCGATCCCGTCGCGTCATCGAGAGTGATCGGGAGCGGGGGGGTGGAGTTGTAGAGCGCGGCGATCTCCGCGTCCGTGAGCGCGCGCGAGTAGAGCCAGACCTCGTCGAGCCGACCGACGAAGCCGGCGCTGCCGGTGGCGGAACCGCCGAGCCCGAGGTCGGAGAGCGCAGGGGGCAACGCGCCCGAGACGCCGTTGCGTCGATCGACCTCGACCGCATCGACGAAGAGCGTGAGGCTCGAGCCGTCGTAGCTCGCCGCGACGTGGTGCCACTCGTCCGCCGGAAGCGTTCCTGTGGTCGAACCCTTGCCGGCGATCTCGAAGCGCACCGCGTTCCCGGGCCGTTGGATCAGTGCGAACGCGGGCGTGGGAAGCTCGCCGTGACCGATGACCACCCGATCGGTCGTCGTCGCGATGGGGAGCACCCAGGCGGCGATCGTCAGCGGCTCCCAACGCACCAACTCGAGGTCGTTCGCGTCGACGGCGACGTGGTCCGTTCCGCCGGCGAACTCGAGCGCGCCGCCGACGCGTCCGTCGGCCACCAGTGTCGCGCCCTGGACCTCTCCGTGAAAGCCGCCGGAGCTCTCGTCGAGCACGAGCCCGCCGGACACGACGTCGAACGTCCAGTGGGCCGCGACGTCGGGGTCTTCTTCGATCGGAACGGGTGCGGGAGCCAGCGGCGTGACGCCGGAGGAGGAAGAGGAAGAGTTGCAGCCGATCGCGCCGAGGATGAGCGAGCACGCCAGAACGACCCCTCGGAAGTGAGGGGCTCGCCCGAGTTGCTTCATATTCAAAGGGAGAAACCTTCTCGACGTCGCGGCGAACACCTTCGTACCCGGTCGATGGGTGGTTTGCAAGCCCCGCGAGACGTCCGCCCGACCGCGCATCGCGTCCTCGCGCCCGACGGCGTCGCGCCGTCCATTCCGTCCGACTCGCTTGCGCGCCGATCACGATCCGGCAAGATTCCCGGTCTGCCCGGATCGGACGCCCCTTGAGCTCTCCCCACTCGGCCCCATTCCCGTCGCTCGCGTCCACGGCCTCTTCGAGGTGCGAGTCGTGAGGGCGCGCGCGATCTTCCTGATTCTCTACGGGGTCGTCGTCGCGTGGGCGGCTTCCGGTATGGCCGACCTGAAACAGCGGAACGAAGAGTCGATCTTCATGACGCGGGACGGGTTCGCGCGCTACCGCGACTTTCGCGAGCGGATCGCGGAGCCCCGGGTCTTCGTCGCTCGGACTCACTTCGCGTCCGGCTCGATTCCCACCGACTACGAAGAGCGACACCGCCGAGCCGCGGAGCGGCTCGGCGACCGATCGGGCGTCTCGGTCGTGACCCCGGCGCAGCTCGCGCCCGTCGCGACGTTGAACGACCCTCGCATCGCCATTCCTCGACTCCGCGCACCCGACGCGCTCTCGCTCGTGTTCATCGTCGACGCGTCCGTCGCAATGGAGGAGCTGATCGCCCTGATGGACGACGTTCGAACCGACGCGACCCTGAACGAGGGGGACCTGCAGATGTCCGGTCTCCCGTGGGTGAATCACCTGCTCGACCTCCGGGCGGAGGCGATCAAGACCTCACGGTTCCCGGCGATGTTCGGGCGCGCCTTCTT
>JAGQRC010000542.1 GCA_020425835.1 Planctomycetota bacterium
TCGCTCGGACACCTGCACCTCGTTTACGAGCTCGGCGGCGAGGTCTATTACCGGAACGACGTCCCGGTGCCCGTCGCCCAGTTCGCGATCAACCCGAGCAGCGGTGAGGTTCCGCTCGACGTCGAGTTCATCGACCAGAGCGGCGGCGTCATCGATCAATGGATCTGGTCGTTCGGCGACGGCGAGTCGATCTCCGGTCTCGAGTCCGACCCGACGCACGTGTACGACACGACCGGCACGTACGACATCACGTTGACGGTCATCGGTCCCGGAGGTCAGGACACGCTGACGATCCCGGCCGGAGTGCAGGTGATCGACCCGCAGAACTTCATGTCCGTGTCGCCCGTCAAGGTGTTCCAGAATCAGCAAGACGTCTTCATCCCGATCATCGGAACTCACATCGATCCGATCCAGGGATTCCAGGTCTCGCTCGAATGGGATTGCGGTGCGATCAATGTCCAGGAGCTGACCGTCGACTCGACACTGATGAGCTCACTCGAGCCGGAGTTCGTCGTCTCCAACGTCTTCTCCGCGGAATGCTTCGCGGTCCTCGGTGTGGTCATCGATCTCGTGGACCCGTTCGACGGACGTACCCTCGACCCCGGCGAAGACCATCGGATCGCGAACGTCCTCTGCGACATTCCCGGGTCGGCCCCGATCGGGGTCGCCGAAGTTCGGCTCGTCAACGGACTCTCGGACCCGCCGATCTTCAACATCTACACCGCGAACGGCGTCAGTGTCCTTCCGATCCTGTCTCCGGGAACGGTCGAGATCGTTCCCCTGACCTTTCCACCGCCGACCCTCTTCCTCCGAGGGGACTTCGACCACAGTGGGACGGATGAGATCACCGACGCGATCGGGCTCCTCGGTTTCCTGTTCTCCGGTGGTGCCGCACCGTTCTGTCTCGACGCCGCCGACGTCAACGACACGGGCGTCGTCGACGTGTCGGACGTGATCTACCTCCTCACCTTCCTCTTCTCCGGGGGCAATCTGCCGCCGTTCCCGTACCCGAACCTCGGGCTCGACCCGACGCCCGATCCGCTCGGGGATTGTTGAGGAGCGGCGGGCTTCCCGTCGCCTCGTAGAGTCGCTTGCTCGACCCGAGTCGCTCGCTACGCTCTGGGGCGTGATCGGTCCGTTCCGACGGACCGAGTGGATCGCTCCGAGCGAGCGGTGGCTGGTCTTTCCCCTGGGAAGCGGGTGAAGCGGTGCGAGGCGCGATGGTGCTGCTGATCCCGTGGTTGCTCATCGCCTGTCGGAGCGAGAAGTCCGAGGCGATTCGGCAAGAGCCGGGTCCGAAGCCCGACTCGGCGTTGTTGGTGGAGGTCACCCGACCCTCCCGAGGATCGGTCCAGGAGACGATCACCCTGAGTGGGGACCTCCAGACCGAGTATCGAGTCGACCTGACCAGTCAAGTCTCGGGAATCGTCGCGGAGGTTCGGGTCAAGGAAGGGGTCTCGGTCCACCAGGGCGATCCGCTGGTCCAGTTGGATGGGCAGGAGGCGCGGCTGTCCGTTCGCGAGCGCGAACTCGCCCATCGGGATGCCCAGGAGCGGGCGCGTTCCGCCGCCCTCGATCGCAACGAGGCGGAGCGGACCGAGGCGCTGCGGGAGCTCGCGCTACAGAAGGCGGAACGAGAGCTCCAGCGGATCGAGTCCATCGTCGCGTCTTCATCTCGGAGCCCCATGTCCGAGGAGGAGGTGGAGGCGAAGCGGTTCGCTCGCGATGAGGCTCGAATCGCGCACGAGACCGCTTCCCTGGCGAGGCAACGGAGCGAAGTCGCTGCCGAGCTCGCGACGATCGCCGTCGATCAGGCGAAGGCCGCTCTCGACCGTGCGACCCTCGACCTCGAGCGTGCGAGCTTCCGCGCTCCGTTCGACGGCGTGTTGTCCTACGTCGAACTCCGACCCGGGGAGCTCGTTCAGCCGGGCACTCGCGTGGCCGAGATCGTCAGCCCGAACGACCTCTACACCGAGCTGCGCGTCCCGCAACGCCGACTGGGTGCGTTGGAGCTGGGGCAGCGCGTATGGTTGGAGGTCGAGACCTTGCCGTCTCGACGTTTCTCCGGGCACGTGGAGACCATTCACCCGACCGTCGACCCCGAGCAGGGGACGGTCAAGGTCCGAGTGAGAGTCGACGACACCGAGGGGTTGCTACGCCCGGGGGGATTCGTCAGCGCAACCATCGTGCTGACGTCCCGAGATGGAGCGCTGCTGGTTCCGAAGCGAGCCCGTTTGTTCGAGGGTGACGAGTCCGTCGTCTACGTGGTTCGCCGGGATCGGGCGGTGCGAGTCCCGCTGCGACTCGGGTTGCAGACCGTGGACGCCCTGGAGGTCCTCGGCGACGAGTCCGGGCTTCGGATCGACGATCGAGTCATCGTCCGCGGGCAGACCCAGGTTCGGGATGGCGATCCCGTCCGGGTTCGGGATTCGGATGGTGAGCCGACACCGGAGGTCTCCCGGTCGGAGGGCGATCGGTCGCGGGACGGATGAGTACCGGAACCGGGAGTCCGTTGATCCGTCTCGCGGTGCGCCGCCCGGTCGCGTTGACCATGATCGCGACCGCGGTTTTCGTCTTCGGGTTGATCAGTCTCGTACGTCTTCCGATGGACCTGATGCCCGAACTCTCGTACCCCAGCATCACCGTGCGCACGGCCTACCCGGGCGCCGCACCAGAGGATGTCGAGGACCGGATCTCGCGTCGGCTGGAGCAGTCGCTCTCCGTCGTCAAGGGGCTGCGACGCGTCTCGTCGATTTCTCGCGCGGAGACGAGCGACGTGGTGCTCGAGTTCCGCTGGGGGGCCGACATGAAGTCGGCCGTCCAAGACGTTCGCGAGAAGATCGACCAGACCTTCCTGCCGGACGAGGCCGAAGCCCCGACGATCCTTCGTTACGACCCCAGCCTCGACCCGATCCTCCAGCTGGGCCTGGTCGGGCCGGGCGACCTCGAGTCGCTCCGCCTGGTGGCCGAGGAGGTCGTCGAACGTCGACTCGAGACGGTGCCCGGCGTCGCGGCCGTCAAGGTTCGAGGAGGCCTCGAGGAGGAGATCCGAGTCGAGGTCGACGAGGCCCGGATTCGCAGCCGCGGGCTCACGATCGAGGAGATCGCCACTCGGCTGCAACAGGAGAATCTCGACCAAGCCAGCGGCCTCCTCCGCGAGGGTGCGGTCACCTACCTCGTTCGGACTCGCAACGAGCTCGCGTCGATCGAGGAGTTCGAGCGGATTCCGATTCGTCGCGATGGCGAGTCCGTCGTTCGCCTCTCGGACGTCGCGCGGGTCGTTGCGACGCACAAGGATGCGCGCGTCATCACCCGGCTCGACGGTCGGCCGGCGGTGAAGATCGAGGTGTACCGCGAGGCGGGCGCGAACATCGTCGAACTCGCCGATCGAGTCCGGCGCATGGTCTTCGGCACCGAGGAGCAGAACCAGCAACTCGCTCGACGTCTGCGCATCCTCGAGGAGAGCTCGAGCGCGCCGGACGGGGACGCGGGATCCGAGACGCGAACGACCGAACCATCCGAAGCGGGCAGCGGGTCGACGAAGGACGGCGAGAAGCTACGAGCCCGCGATCTCGCGCGGCCCGACTTCGTCGGGGCGTACCTGCCCAGCGGAGCGGAGATCGCGGTCCTGTCGGATCAGTCGCGC
>JAGQRC010000543.1 GCA_020425835.1 Planctomycetota bacterium
CAGGAGGCATAGGGCTCTCCTCGGGTGCCTGGGTGTTGGGTCCTCTCGCCGGGGAAGGGAGCAAGGAGATCGAGCTGGACCTCCCCTGTGGAGGCGAGCCGCAGGCGTTCTCCATCTTCGGTGGTCCGGATCTGCTGGTGAGTGTCGTCGGATCCTGCAGCGGCTGCTGAGGAGCGATCTGGAAAGAGGGCGCTCGTCCCCGAGGGCGAGCGCACACGAAGAGAACGAAGGACCGCTGCTGTGCACACGCGCGCACTCTGGATCTCGAGTCTCCTGGTGTTGATGATCGGTGCTCTCCTGGTGAGCGGGCTCGAACGGGTCGAGACGGACCCCAAGATCGACTCTCGCCGGCTCGATTCGAGATCCCCACGCCGAGTCGACAATAGGTCCGGGGATTCACCTCAGGATCGGGTAGAGTCCACGTCCGCGCCGGTCTCTACGCCCGCACGAACACTACGAGACACACTCGAGGACTTCTGGGGGGACGACTGGGAACAGGCGCGGGACGCACTGGCCGAGATCGATCTCGATGTGCCGTACGAGGTGGTGCCGTGGGAGATCGCAAGCCGCGAAGTCGAAGACCAGCTGTTCGTCGACGAAGGTCAAGCCCGCCGTATCGCGGATCAGCTCACGGCGTGGCCCAGCGATCCGGCCACGGAACAGGAGTGGGTCGCGTCTCGGTATCGCGTCCCGGAAATCCAGGACGTCGACTGGACCGCGATCCACGAGAACATCGACCACACGAACGAGGCGATCGAGAATCTCGCGCGGAGATTCGTCGATGTCATCGACGAGACCCTGCTCGAGAACTGGGATACGGGTCGATTCCGTCGATCACCCGCCACGCTGGCGGGAACGGAGTCACCGTACCAAGGCAAGCTGGTCTTCACCAAGACCTTCGCGACAGGAGGCTGGGCTGTCGCCGTCGGCGTCGAGCGCCATGCGACGCCCGAGCTCGAGGAGATTCAAGCGAGGATTCAACGCCTCCGTCGCGAACGCCACCAGAGGATCATGCAGATCCTCCACCCGAATCTCCTCGAGCACGACTGAAGACGGCATGTCTGTAGTTCGCGACCGGTGCTTCGGAGGTGGGCGGACTCGACCAACGGCATCGAGCAGGTAGAGAGTCGAGGGGGACCGACCATGGATCGAGAGCTGCAGAGCGAACTGTCCGAGAGTCTGCTGCAACGATTCGCGTGGGGTGATGACGCTGCGTTCGGGAGAATCGTGGAGATCGAGTCGCCCCGCATTCTGAAGCGAATCCGAGAGCGGCTCCCCTCCTCTCTCAAACCGCGAATCGGTCCCAGCGACGTGCTTCAGCTGAGCTGCGTCGACATGCTCCGTCAACGCCACCGGTTTCGAGACCGGGGTCTGGCCTCGTTCCGCAAGTGGGTGGAGAAGATCGTCGAGGGCAATCTCTCGGACTCGATCAAGTACGAGCTGGCGCGAAAGCGAAATGCCGATCGCGAGGTCGTCGACATCGAGTCCCCGACCCACCCCCACCGTGCGGTCGCACCAGGCCCCAGTCCCTCCTCGATCGTGACTCGATCGGAGGCGATCGACCGGCTCGCGGAGAGTGTTCACCAGCTGAGCGTCGAGGATCGAAGGATCATTCGACTCGTCGACGAGCAAGATCTCTCGTTCACGGACGTCGCGACAAGACTCGGCATCTCGCACGTGGCCGCGAAGAAGCGACACTCGCGTGCCATCCGCAGACTCCGAGACATCCTCATGAGAGTGGACTGAGCCGACTCTCGTCCATCGCGCCCGAGCCCCGAACGAATGGCACCCAGCGACGACAGGGTCCGAGTCGCCGATCCGAGGGACGTCGGGCAGTGTCTGTTCCTCGACGGGCTACCGGATCAGAGCTGCTCGAGTTCGTGCGGCAGGTAGTCCATCGACGACCGGAAGTAGTGGTCGGCCGGGTAGTAGAGCAGGTTCGTCGCGCGCGCCGAGTAGATGCAGGCAAAATCCTCGAGCTGGCGACCGTAGTAGGTGAGCTCCGTCCCCGCGCGGAACAGTGAACCCCAATAGCTGTTGGTCGCGCGGGACAACTTCGATCGAAGTCCTTCGCGCTGCTGGATGAACTCGCGAAGGGTGCGAGAGGCTTGCTGTCGGTACTCTGCGCAGTCGTTGCGGATCTCGGTCAACAGCTCGGCGCGGGCGGGGTCGTCGACCTTCGAGAGCGCCCGCTCGATACTCTTCCAACGCATCACTTCACGCTCCGTCTCGAAGCGGAGGTCGTCGGTCTGCTTCAGCTGGGCGACGATGCCGGGGAGCATGCCCTGGACATCGAGCTCCTCCTCGAGCTCGGAGATCACGAGCATCGTACGCCAGCTCTTCTGCCGCTTGCTCGAGATCAGGTCCGCGTAGATGTGGTCGCCGACGTAGAGGAACTCCGGACCGCTCGACCCGAAGCGTTGCTCGAGGTCGGTGATCGTCCCCCCCGCCAGGACGCGCGGGGCATCCGCAGACGCGCCCGGCACCTCCACCGGTATCGCCTCGCGCTTCTTCTTGGCGTTGAAGTAGCCCGGCTTGCGTCCGTGCACCACGACCAGGTCGAACAGCTCCGTCCAGGCGAGGTCCTCGGGATCACCTCCCAGGCCGAGCGCCGGATTGGCCATCGCCTTCGTGTACTCCCACTCGGAGTTCGTCAGCAGGAAGACCTTCTTGCCGCCCTCGCGCAGTGCGCGCAGCATCGCCACCGTGTGATGATCGGGAGTCACGTAGTCGAACGGGTTGGCGGTGATGACCTTCTTCAGGGAACCGTCGCGATGCACGGCGTCGGTGTGATCGCGCAGCTTCTGCCAGAACTCGCGACGCTCCTTCTGCTCGAGGTGCGGAGCGACCGAGGTGAAGATCATCACTTCGGGTTTGGCGAACGCCGTGTCGACCTGCACGAACCGGTCGCCGTCGGTGACGTGCGGGATGACGTCCATGTCGCCGTACAGCTCTCGCTTCTCTCGGGTCGAGAGCTTCACCCCGGCGCGATACGCGTGGGTGACGTGCCCGTAGCGATCACTCTTGATGACGGTGCCCTGGATCTTGTCGACGAGGAGCCCCTTGCGGGCGAAGCTCGGATCCGGCAGGTGACCGAAGTAGCTCTTGGGGAGCTTCTCGTGCT
The DNA here is from genome assembly GCA_020425835.1 of Planctomycetota bacterium. Next base: position 3,125 of record JAGQRC010000543.1, read on the forward strand.
CGATCAGCCGATCGATCACCATCTCCATGGCGAGTCGATCGAGGTTCTCACAGTTGTAGATCGCCAGGGTGTGGTCGAAGTCGAAGCCGACCGCGCCGATGCGGTCGAAGCGCAGCGTTCGGTTCGTGTAGATCGAGCGCTTCGGATCGACGAGCTGGCTCCGGGTCGTCGCGAGCACCAACTCGTACCACCACGGTGCGCGACCGACCGGCGCGCTGCCGAGATGTCCGCCCACGGGAGTCGCCGGTACCGCTTCCGCGGTCACCTTGCTCCGCCGGTGCCGGCGACGGCTCCGCTTCTTCGGACGTCCCTCGTGGGCGCCCGCGACATCCCTCCGGCTCGGACTCGCTCCGCTCGCGTCGTTCACGCTGATGCCTCCGCATTCCGAAGGAAGATGATGCTGCGTTGCGCCTGCAGTGGAGCCTCGGCGCTGTGACGAGAGAGCTCCACCTGCACGAGACCTCGGTACGCGATCCGGGAGAGCGCCGAAAGCAGCGGCGGAAAGTCCAAGT
>JAGQRC010000544.1 GCA_020425835.1 Planctomycetota bacterium
GGATCGGGGTTCAGGCGACACACGTGCGTCCGACCGACCACTCGCCGCTGGATCAACTTCGCCTTCTCGAGCACCACGAGGTGCTTGGAGCAAGCGGCGAGCGAGGCGCTGAAGGGCGCTGCCAGCTCAGTCACCGTGTGCTCCACGCCATCCGCGAGCATCTCGAGCATTGCGCGACGCGTCGGATGAGCGAGGGCGTGGAAGGCCGCATCGAGGGCCGCCGAACGTTTAACCATGTGGTTGAGTTTTACCGCGCGACGGACGAGCGTCAACAGGTTTCTCGAAGCGCCCGCGGTGCGAGGGACTCAGTTGAGCTTGTCGCTCCAGATGACGAAGGGAATCAGGATCGGGGCCTCGATGATGGCCGAGACGACCAGAAGGCTCGATGTCACGGGGAGGGCGATCCACGGGAGGATACGTAGGGCGTACGGACGCGGCGGCGGGCCGCTGTGGTGAGTCTGGGGAACGACCCATTCCCCTTGGACCTCGAAGTGACCGAGTCCCAACTTCGGAGCGAGGTCGTCGAAGTGCACGTGGAGGTAGCGCTGACCCTCGAAGTCCGAGGCGGCATGGGTCTCCACCGCGGGCAACATCCGGAGTCCGTCGTCCACGTAGCCGAGCACCACGACTTCGTGTTCGAGCCGAGAGCCGAACGACTCGACCAGGACCAAGGGTCGCGACGAGAGGGACGCCTCATCCAGGTCTCGCTGCGTGGGCATGTCGTGCAGGTCGATCGACACGGCCCAGGGTTGCTGTCGACCGTTGTCCAGCGTCAGGACCGTCTCGACCACGATCTCGTGGGCGTCGATCCGGACATCTTGGACGTCGAGAGCTCGGAATTCGTGTCGGAGCGCGTCGAGGTTCCGCTCCAGGAGGCCCACCGAAGTCAGGGTGAGGCAGCCGGACAGAGGGAGCGTGCACAGGAGGAGGATCGAAAGGCGGGAGAGACGCAACACCGGCATCGCGAGGTCCAGTTCGGTCAGGGGTCGAAGGGATCGGGCGCGCCGAGCGAACCTCGTTCCAGACGCCCGGACGACCCGGGCGATGAACTCCGGCGGGCGAACTTGGATCGCGGCGTCCTTCTACCGCGCGTCGCCACCCGTCATCGCTCCGATTCTCGGTCGTTCAGACCGTCGAAGAACTCGAAGACACTCGGGAGCGACTCCCCCACCACCAACATGTGCTCACAATCATCGAACACCCGAAGTCGGGTGGTCACTCCGGCGCGCCTCAGTGCGCCGTCGAGGACGCGCGCCATCGGGAGTCCGAAATCCGCTTCGCCGGCGGCCACGAAGAACGGAAGCGATCTCAACGCCTCGCTGGGTCGGACACGACCGCCGCCCCCGATGGCGGCGACCGCGCGGAAACGCTCGGGGTGTCGGCAGGCCGCCTCGACGCTCTTCATCGCCCCCATCGAGTGACCGATGAGGTAGACCCGCGTCGGGTCGACCGGGAACTGCTGGATCACGCTCTCGGCCAGCTCGTCGAGCGAGACCCCTCCGAGGATCGCGACCCGGGGTGCGACGACGATCCAGTCTCGCGCCTGAGCGAGCTCGACGACGCGTCCCCCGCCGTAGCCCTCGAAGAAGAGCTGCTCGGAGCCACCGAGCCCGTGCGCTGCGATCACCAGCGGCACGCGCTTCTCGCGCGCAGCAGTGGGAACCCAGCTGCGGATCGGCGTCGCGCCGCTCTTGGATTGCACGACCCACCAGTGATCGCCGGTCGAGTCGATGCGCGAAGGCACCGCCTCCTGTTCCAAGGCGTGGAGCAGTCGGTCGGCGCGTCGGAGGTCACCCTCGACCGCGATCGGAAGCTCCGGCACTTGTCCATCGCGGAGACGACGGATCGCGAGCAATAGGCCCCGTGCCGTCCCGCGGTAGGTTCCCGCCAGGCCATCCCGTCGCGCGAGAGCGCGCGATCGTCGATCCAAGGCGTCGAACCGTCCATCCAGGTCCGCAACGCGGGACACGACATCGTTCCACGTCCGTCGCACCGTCTCGCCGGAGCCGAATCGCAACCGGACGACCCCATCCCCGCGGAGGTTCGCGCACGACACCGCGATGCGCGCCCCCGACGCGACCTCCGGCGGCACCGGAGTTCGAACCGGCACGTCGTCGCCGACCCGAACCTCCGCCCAAGCGCCCTCGGGAATCGCGAGCGCCGCGGTGTAGGCCGGTCGGATCTCGAAGACGAGACTCTCGGTCTCACCCGAGACCACCCGCTGCAGGGGCTGGATCGCAAGGACATCGAACCAGGCCGGAACGTCCGAGTCCCCGAGCAACCGATGACGTGCGCAGTCGAGCGCGAGCGCGACCTCTCCGAGCCGAAGCTCGAGGAACGAGCGCACGGCACGATCGATCGTCGTCACCGCCGCGCGGCGCCGTTCGGCGTCGGTCGTCTCGCGCCAGGTCGACTCGAGGGCGAGGAGACGCAGGCCAATCTCGAACCTCTCGACCTGCGCGGTGACGCTGCTCGCGGCGACGAGGATGAGGGCGAGCGCGAGGTACCGAACCCGACCCCTTCGCGCGGCCGCTGCGGCGAGGAGCGCGAGACGCCCGCTGGATCCGAAACGAGTTCGCTCAACGACCCCCGAGGCCCTCCACGAGCGCCCGGAACGCCGGCACGAGCGACTCCGCGATACGGCGATGTCCTTCGACCGTGGGGTGGATGCCATCGGGCTGGTTGAGCTCCGGCTTTCCGGCCACCGGCTCCATGAAGAACGGTATCCAAGCGATGTCCTCATCCCGCGCGATCCTCTCGAACAGCGCCGCGAATCCACCGGCGTAGCGCTCGCCGTAGCTCGGCGGGAGTCGCATGCCGAAGAGCACGGGAACCGAACCCGCCTCGCAGACGCGGTCGATCATCGCGCGGAGATTCCGCTCGATCGCCTCGAGCGGTTGCCCGCGCAGACCGTCGTTCCCGCCGAGTTCGATGACCACGATGTCCGGGGATTGAGCCAGGATCCAGTCGATCCGCGCGAGGCCGCCGGCGGTGGTGTCGCCACTGCGGCCCGCGTTGATCACGCGGATCGGCGCGCCCATCGCGCCGAGCCGCTCGGCGAGCACCGCGGGGTAGGCGTCGCCGGCCGCGACGTTCAGTCCCGCCGTGATGCTGTCGCCGAGAAAGGCGACTCGAGGACCACCCTGGGACTCGACCTCCCCGACCTCGGACGTCGCGACACCGACCGCGGTGTGCGCCGGATTCGGTGCGGTCGTCCCGGAGCCGCAGCCCGAGCCGACCATCGCGATGATGATCGACCCGAACCGCAGGCCCCGCCGAACCGACGTGCTCATCCGCCGGCGACCGCGCTCGACTCACACGTCAGCGAGTCGGCCGTCGGATCGGGACCCGCGACGCCGAACGGTGAGGGCGGGGTCGAGCCGCCGCTGAAGAAGTACGCCAGGAGGTAGATCGGGTCGGCGATGTCGATCATGCCATCGTCATTGCCGTCCATCGCGTCGAAGCAGTGAGGATCCTCGCCCTCGGTGAAGATCCACGCGAGGATGAAGACGGTGTCGGCGACGTTGGTCGACATGTCGTCATTGGCGTCCCCGCGCAGGAACACGACGTCGGTGACGACGGTGACGCTGCACTCGACGCCGGTCACCTGCGAGTCGCACGAGACGCCCGAGAC
>JAGQRC010000545.1 GCA_020425835.1 Planctomycetota bacterium
ACTCGCTCCTCGTCGGCGACGACCGTTCCGTGCTCGAGATCGGGCGCCTCGAGCAGGTTGTGGATGGTTCGGGCGCTTCCTTCGAGGAGCAGGATGTCATCGGCCTGGAGGACGGTCGTCCCGGCGGGTCGCAGGATCGGTTGCTCGCCGCGGACGAGCTCGATCACCGTGACCTGGTCGGCGCCGCGGAACGCCGTCTCGATCGTCTGCCCGACGAATCGGCTTCCCGATGGGATCTTGAGCTCGGTGACGAACTGACCGGAGCCGCTCGCGCTCAGGAGCCCACTCAGCGCCTCTCGATCGGGGAGCAGGCGCGGCCCGAGGAGGACGACGTAGATCAGCCCGACCGTGAGCAACGAGAGACCGAGCCCCGTGAACTCGAAGAAGCCGAAGCCGGGCCCGCCCGCCTTGCGGTAGAGCGAGTCGACGAGGATGTTCGTGCTGGTCCCGATCAGCGTGCACATTCCCCCCAGGATGGCGAAGGTGCTGATCGGGATCAGGAGCTTCGATGGCGCCGTCCCGAATCGATGGGCGAGGGTGATGACGACGGGGATCATCAGCGCGACGATCGGGGTGTTGTTCATGAACGCGCTGAGCGCGGCGGTCGGCAGTGCGAGCGTCAGCAGGAGACGGGTGGAGCTCCCGCGCCCCATCTCGGTCAACCGCGCGGCGACCCAGTCGACGGCCCCCGCGCGCTCCAGACCGGCGCTGACCACGAGCATCGCGCCGACGGTGATCGTGGCGGGGCTCGAGAACCCGGAGAGCGCTTCCCGCGGCTCGAGGATGTCGAGGAGCGGCAAGGCGCCGACGATCCCCAGAGCGATCAGCTCGATGGGGAGCGCCTGGGTCACGAGAAGGACGAGGGTGACCACGATCAGGATGATCAGGGAGATCGACGGATCCAAGTGCGCTGCCCTCCCCGCCCCGACCGGCATCCCTCCGTTGCGAAGGGACATCCCCGCCGCACTTTAGCCGAGGACTCGACCCGCGCCAGCGATCCTGCGGGCGTGGCAGCGACCCCCGGGGAGCGATCGACAAGTCGGTGGCCCGTCGGGAACCACCGCTCGACTCGCACACTTCGGCGATCCCTCGCTTCGGGAAGAGCACTACGCCCCGACTCGTCCGCGTGCCATCGCGAGACTCGGAGCGCTGGGCGACCCGAGGCAGCGGTGATTCGTCAAGGTCGATGGAACCGACAGTTCTATCTCGCGTGAGCGGAGGCGGTTCGGATCGAACGCCGCGGGCGGCGAGAAAGGCGTGTTTCCTCAAGCGTCGATCTCGAGCACGTTACGACGAACTCTGCCCCTCGTCGAATCCGAGTTCGTTGACGACCTCGATCGTGCGCCGTAGTTTCGTCGGCGCCGGTCACGCTTCCCGCGACCCGGGGAGACGACACCGGTCGAGGAATGGGCCCCCGACACAACACGACCTTCCGCGGAACACAGGCTGCCATGGCTCCCCGTGCTCGTCCCCTTCGTGCACTGATCGCGATGCTCGTCGTCGTGCTCGGTTCATCGGTCTGGGCGGATCGCGAGATCGGAACGAACCTCGCCACGCTGCACTCGGGTTCCACGGAGTGGGCCTTCGTCGACATCTTCCGACAGGCCGGTCAGTGGATTCCCCAGACGGTGGACTCCACGGGTCCCTGGGACACGGGAGAGACGCTGTTGCTCACCCCGGATGGCTGGCCGCTGCTACAACCGGGGCAAGCGGCCGGGGTGGTCATCGCCGACGGCGACGGGAGGTACCCGGCTGGTCAGTACCTCTGCCTCTACGACGGAACCGGGACGATCGAGTTCCACATCGACGCGACGGTGGTCTCGTCCCAGTCCGGCGAGATCGTGATCGATGTGCTGCCTTCGAACCTGATCCATCTGAAGATCGTCGCGACCGACTGGTCCGACCCGGTGCGCAACATCCGATTGATCATGCCCGGCTTCTGGGATGACTACGAGACCCAGGTGTTCCATCCCCTGTTCCTCGAGCGCCTCGCACCGTATCGGGTCATTCGGTTCATGGACTGGCAGCGCACGAACACCACGACCGTCAGCAGCTGGAGTCAGCGCGCCAACCCGTTCCAACCCACACAGACCACGTCGGCCGGTGTCGCGCTGGAGCACATGATCGCTCTGGCCAACCGGACCGGAAGCTCACCGTGGTTCTGCATTCCGCATCTCGCCGACGATGACTACGTCACCCAGTTCGCGACCATGGTTCGCGATCAACTCGACCCGACGATCCCCGCCTACATCGAGTACTCCAACGAGTGCTGGAACGGGGCGTTCCCGCAGGCCGACCACTGCCAGGCCCAAGGCGTCGCGCTCGGGCTCGGGACCTCCCCGTTCCAGTCGCAGGTCCGCTACTACTCGCAGCGAGCCGTGGAGATCTTCCAGATCTTCGAGAACGTCTTCGGCGGGACCGACCGGCTGGTGCGGGTGCTCGGAGCTCAGCTGGTGACGCCATGGGTCGGTGAGCAGGTCACGCTCTACCAGAGCGCCTACCAACACGTCGACGCGCTGGCGGTCAACCCGTATGTGGGAGTCTCGATCGGCACGACGGACCTCCCGCTGGTCGCCGGTTGGGAGATCGCGGACACGCTGTCGGCGCTGAACGCGGAGATCCCGACGATCGCCGTCTACACCGCGGCCTATCGCGCCTTCACCGACTTCCTCGAGCTCGAGCTGATCTCCTACGAAGGCGGACAGCATCTGGTGGGTGTGGGCCCGCTGCAGTCGAATCCCGACCTCGCTGCGCTGTTCCACGCGACCAACCGCGACGAAGGCATGTACTCCACCTACCGCGCTCTGCTCGAGGCCTGGCACGACAACGGCGGCGGCGTCTTCATGCACTACCACGCCACCGAGCTCCCGAACCTGTTCGGATCGTGGGGAGCGCTCGAGTACCAGGACCAGGACCTCGCGGAAGCCCCCAAGTTCCGCGCGCTGATCGATCACTCGACCTCGGAGTTTCGACGCGGAGACTGCAACCAGGACGGGACGCTCGATCTCTCGGACGTCGTGTTCGTGCTCGAAGCGTTGTTCGTCGTGACCCAGACGCCGTCGTGCCAGGACGCCTGCGACTCCAACGACGACGGCACCGTCGATCTCAGCGATCCGATCTTCGGGCTGGGAACGCTGTTCACCGGTGGTCCGGAGCCCGGCCTCCCCGGGAGCGACTGCGGTGGAGACCCGACGTTCGACGCGCTCGGCTGTCGGAGCTACTCCGCCTGCCCCTGATCCGAATCGAGCCGATCCTCGATCATCTCCGCGAGGAGGTGTGATCTCACGCGGTGCATCTCGCGGTGGGTCAGCGTCTGCGCGACGGCGAGGGAGCGGAGCCCGCAGTCCTCGAGACGGTGCGGAGTCGCGGCGAGCCGAGAGATGGTCTCCGCGAGGTTCCGCGGGCAACCCACCTCGACGAGCCAACCGGTCTGCGACGACTTGACGTGGGGGCGAAGTCCATCGGTCGCCGAGGCGATCACCGGAACGGCCTGCGCCGCGGCATCGAAGATGATGCGCGGCTGCTCATCGCTGATGCTCGGGGCGACGACCGCATGGTATCCCCGGAGGAGCTCGAAGAACGGCGGGCCGTAGGGCACGAAGTCGAGGACGCTCATCTCG
>JAGQRC010000546.1 GCA_020425835.1 Planctomycetota bacterium
GGTTCGAGGCCGGACGATCGCCTTCGTCACCGCGCGACCGGGGAGCTTCGAGCGCGGCCAGCGACCGCGAACCCGGCGCCACGATCCGGACCGCGGGGCTCGCCGCGGCCCGCGCGTGCCACACAGCGACCGCACGCCGAGAGATCGGAGCAAGCCGAGACCCTTCGGATCCCGGTCCCGCTGATCGCCCGAGTCGGGGCGATCGAGTACCATCGCGGGACTCCCGGCCGAAGGAGTCGCCTCCGTGAACGCCGCCCTGCTCCCGTGTCTCTGCTTCTCGCGTTGGTACTGGGTCGCCGTCGCGTGGGCCGCGACGATTCATGCGGTGGGGTACGGCTCGGTGAACCTCGCTCATCGCTGGGTGCAGCTCCGTCCCCTCTGGCTCGTCACAGCCTTGATCCCGATCTGCGCTGGAGCCTGCGCGGCGAGACTCATCGCGACGCGAACTCATCGCCTGGACACGGTTCTGCCCGGGACCAGCGCTGGGATTCTGGGCGCCTTCTTGTTCGCGTTCGCCGCGACACTCTTTCCGGAAGAGTGCGTCGACAGGTACCCGCCGTTCGGCATCGTCGGACTGGTTCTGTGCGCTTCCGCCACGATCCTGGGGAGCTGGGTCGGGGCGCTGTTCGGAAGCGCTTCGTATCCGCTCCCGACCGATCGTCCCTGGGCCGATCGTCGTCGCTGATGCGGTCGGGAGTCCGGAGCTCGCCCTGGCGACCTCCGGATGGACCCGAGGCTGCGGTGCACCGGGCTCGAGTGAGCCGACCTACCAGCACTCCGACAGCGCGCGCCCCCTCGATGCCGAGTCGGCGTTCACTGCGTGCGCCGATCCTGAGTTCGTCATCGTCTCGACCGCCTCCACGATCGTCGACGCGCCCGGGTAGTACGCCGCTTCCAGCACCGGGCTCGACGGCGTGGCGATGCGCGGGAAGCCGATGCGACGAATCGGGGCGCGGAGTGCGCCGGGGCACTCCTCCGCGACGATTGCGGCGACCTCGGCGCTGACGCCGGCCAGGGTCCAGCCGTTCTCGACGATGACGAGGCGGCCGGTGCGCGTCACCGATGCGACGATGGTCTCGCGGTCGAGCGGAACGAGGGAGCGGAGGTCGATGACGTCGGCTTCGATGCCCCTCTCGGCCAGAGTGGTCGCGGCGCGCTCCGCGGCGTGCACCATCTGGGAGTAGGCGACGATCGTGACGTCGCCCCCTTCGCGGGCGACGCGCGCTCGGCCGAAGGGGATCGCCTCGAACGCCGCGGAGACTCCACCTTCGTCACCGTAGAGCTGTCGATGCTCGATCGTGATCACGGGACCATCACCGTGTTGCAGCGCACCGACGAGGAGTCCCTTGGCATCGGCCGGCGTCACCGGCGCGACCACGGTCACACCCGGCACGTTCAGGAAGAGCGGCGCGAGCCCTTGCGAGTGCTGCGCCCCCTGTCCCCAGCCGCGGCCGATGATCGTGCGCACGACGATCGGCATGGCGTTGCCCTCGCCGTACATGTCGCGCCATTTCGCCGCGTGGTTGAGGATCGGGTCGAGCGTCAAGAGCGCGAACTCGACGCGCGCGTGCACCAGCACCGGTCGCATTCCGCACAACGCGGCGCCGTTCGCGATCCCGGTCAGCGCCTCCTCGGCGAGCGGCGTGTCGAAACAGCGATGCGCGCCGTGCTTCTCGGCGAGACCCTGCGTCGATCCGAAGATGCCACCGGGATCGTCCACGCCTTCGCCGAAGACGAAGACCCCGTCGTCTCGCGCCATCGCCTGGTCGAGCGCTTCGCGCAGGGCCGCCGCGTAGGTGAGTCGACGCATCACATCGCCCTCGCTTCCGAGAGGAACGCTTCGACCGACGGCTCCGGGGCTCGACGCGCGTGGTCGATCGCCGCCGACACCTCGAGCTCGATCGACGCGCGGACCGCGGCAAGCTCTGGATACCGCTGCCCCACTTCGCTCCACTCCCGCTCGAGACGCGCGATCGGACAGCGGGCCCGCCACCTCTCGAGCTCCTCGGTGCTCCGCGCGCCATTCCCCGTATCGGGCGCCGGGCCGACGTGGGCGTACCACCGATAGGTGCGCGCCTCGATCAACGTCGGACCCCGTCCCTCGCGCGCGCGCTCGGCGGCGACGCGCACGATCTCGTGAACCGCGTTCGCATCGTTGCCATCGACTCGGACGCCAGGGCAGCCCAGCGCCTCGGCCCGCTGCGGGATGTTGTCGAGCGCCTGACGCACGCCCTGCGGCGACAGCGTTGCATAGAGGTTGTTCTCGCAGACGAAGAGCACGGGAAGCTGCTTCAGCGCGGCGAACGCGACGCTCTCCGAGAAGACCCCCTCGTCGACCGCGCCATCCCCGAAGAAGACGATCGACACGCCGCGCTCTCCCCGATGCCGGATCGCCATCCCGGCGCCCACGGCAATCGGGATGGTCCCCGCGACGATCGCGCTCGACCCCCAGAACCCGACCTTCTTGTCGATGAGGTGCATCGACCCACCTCGTCCTCGGCAGCAGCCGCTCTCCTTGCCGTGGAGCTCTCCGAAGAAGCCCTCGAGCGATCCGCCGAGCGCGAGGTACGGCCCGTGGCAGCGGTGCGAGCCGAACACGCGATCGGTGCCCGCCTCGACGTGTGCGCAAACACCGGCCGACACCGCCTCCTGCCCGATATGGAGATGCACGGGACAGCGCATCTCCTGCTCGGCGTAGTGCCGGACGATGCCCTCCTCGGCGAGGCGAATCCGGAGCATGCGCCGGTAGAGGTCCAGCGCACGGTCGTGATCTCTCTCAGACAAGGCTCGCGCTCTCCGTCCAGAGGAGCGCGGTCTGCGCGACGCGCTTCGGGGAGATCGTCCGGAGACAGTGCAGACGATGCGTGCACTCGGGCGAGAAGCAGGGCGCGCAGTCGTAGCCCTGCGGGTAGATCCCGATGCCGCGTCCGTAGAGGAAGGTCTCGTTCGAGTTGGTCGGACCGTAGAGCACGACGACGTTCTTCCCGAGCGCGAGCGCGATGTGCAACCCGAGCGAGTCGCCGGTGATGATCGTCCGGCAGCTCTGGATCCACTCGATGTAGTCGTAGAGATCGTCGAACCCCTGCTGCCAGCTCAGCGTCTGTCCGCGCTCCAGGAGCTCCTGCTCGAGCGCCGTCCAGTACTCGGTCGGCCACGCCTTCGTCGGCCACTTGCTGCCGACCGCGTGGTTCAGACCGATGTCGAACTGCTCCGCACTCCGCGGTCGGTACCCGAGGATGTAAGGCTGCTCGTTCCATTCGGCGCCGATCGACTCGAGGAGGATCTTCTGCCACGGCTCCGCGTGGTTCTTCTTCGCGTCACGGTCGCAGCAGAGCGTGAACGCCTGCTCGCAGCGGTCGTACGCCTTCGCTTCGCCGGTCTCCTCGTCGAACCGGAAGCCGAAGCGACGCCACGCCTGGACCGAGTCGGCGAGCGCGCACACGCCGGGCACCTTCTCGAAGTTGACCACCGTGTCGAACCGCTCGCGCTGCAGCTGGAGCACGCTGGTCAGGTCGTAGGTCAGGAGTCGATCGATGTGCGGGTTCCCCTCGAGGAGGGGCAGCGCCTTCTCGTCGACGAGCCAGGTGACGTGCGCCTCACGGAAGTG
>JAGQRC010000053.1 GCA_020425835.1 Planctomycetota bacterium
CCTCGCCCCCCCGGCCGAACACCGGTGCCGAGCTGCTGCAGCTCGGTCGCGGACTCTGCGGGGAGTTCACGCGTCTGACCGTGACGTTGGCCCGGGCGTCCGGCCTCCCCGCTCGCGAGACACACTCCTTCGGGATGTTCGCCAAGGGTCCCGCGAGCAACGACCACGCCTGGGCCGACGTCTACCTTCCCGGATCGGGCTGGATCCCCGTGCAGCCGCAGGAGTCGCTGCCCGGCGCCCATCGGTACCCGCTCCATTACTATCGATACCTCGTCGTCTATCGAGGCGATTCGTACTCGAGCCGCTCCTTCGTCGTGGAGCTCGAACGCGCGTCGCTGCTGCGCTCGAGCGGAGCGGGGCTCTTCGTGCCGACCCCCGCCCGCGAGCGACCGGAGGTGATGAGGCTCCTGTGCGACATCGCGAGCGACGATGGACGCGACGCCGCCGCACTCTTTCGGAGAGTCTCTGCGGTCGACGCCGCTTCTCGGCCGGTACTCTGGTGGACCCTGAGTGCGTCGACGGACTCGAGTGTCGGACAGCGGGCGGCGGCAGCACTCGTCGAGTGTTGCCGGGACGACGACCTCGATCTCGATGCGTTCCTTCAGATGAGCCCCACCCTCGTGCGTCTCAGGATCGAACGGGCACTCGGCCATCCCGACATGCCCCCGGAGGCGGTCCGGTTCCGAGACAGCGCCTACTTCGTGTTCGACGAGCAGCTCTCGTGGCACGGGGCCCGCAAGTACTGCGAACGTCTCGGCGGCCATCTGGTCTCGATCACCGATGCCGAGGAGCAGAAGTTCGTCCAGGGACTTCCCGAGCTCCTGGGGAAGGGACACCGATTCTGGATCGGGCTGTCGACGGTCGGCTCGACTTCGGACTGGCAGTGGGTCACCGGCGAGGCCTGGAACTACTCGAACTGGGCGACCGGACTGCCCGACCCGACTCGCCCCCTGTGGAGCAAGTTCGTCCGGCCGGAGTGTCGACGCGCGGTGGAGAACGCGGCCGCGTTCGGCTACTCGCCTCACCGCTGGGTCGATGCCGACCCACTCCTCCTCAAGGGGTTCATTTGCGAGTGGCCCATCGACGCGGGCGAACCTCCGCGTTGACGGTTCAGCACACTAGCGCCGTTGACACTTCCGTGGCGCGAATCGTCCAGTGCGCCGTTCCGAGTTCGCCCCGCGATCGGGGATGGAGACTCGACGGACTCGCTGCACGGGCCACTGGGCAGTCCGCCGAAGGACGACCCTCGAACGGAGCACCGAGGTTTCGGCTCGAAAGCGATTCTCGACGGACTGCTGGAGCTCAGGGACAACTCGCGCCCTCGGCACAACCCAATGCATCCCCCGTGGGGTCGGTGCCACAGCTCGCTCCGGGGGCAGGGAGTGGCGCACTGCCCGCCACGAAGAGGGCATTCAATATGGCGACCGAGTCGGACAAGTCGACTCGACCATCATCGTTTCCGTCACTCGCATCGGCACAGATCAACCCTGGACTACCGGGAACGAACAGGGTCACCAGCAGAGAGATGGCGTCGGCGATGTCCACGACGCTGTCGTCATTGACGTCTCCGCGGCGGAACAGCCGCGAACAGACTTCTCCACCCGTCCACGTCACGGCAATGGGCATGGTGAGACGGCTGACCACGAACGTTCCGCCGGTCGGGCCGATCCCGAGGAAGTCGATGGGTGTACAGCCTGCGAACGTGGGGGAAGCGAGGAACTCGAACCTCGCGACAGTCACGTTCGACCCGGCCGGAAGGAACTGACCTGCGAACGGTGGAAGGGTGTCGAAGATTGCGGCCCACAGGATCTGCCCGACCCCTGGGGCAAAGGTAGGGTCGAAGCTGTAGGAGGGGTATGCGTATTCGATCGGCCCGATGAGCGCCTCGAGCTCCAGTCCCGACGTCGACACGTCGGTCGGGATCAGCGCGGCGTTGTCGAACGCGACGAGGACCTGCAAACCTCCGACGTCGGAGGCCGCATCGATCGACAGGATCAGCTCGAACGGCGAAGAGGGATCGGCGGAGGCATCCGTGAAGCTGAGGATCGCCTGGCCCGACGACTGGAGGGTGAAGCCCGAGACCGTCAAGAGGCTCGTGGCGAAGAGAAGGAGCGCGACGCGAGAGGAGCGCGGGAGTAGGGGGAACACAGGGAGCCCTTCAGCACGGGAATGCGTGACGCGCACCGCGCCGCCGAGAGCGGCAGTTCGCTGCTGGAGCAGCACGCGGTGCTGCGACGGACGCAGCCCCAGGGTCCCCCCCCGAGCCCGCGGTTTACCGCAACTCCAGGGTCGTCGCAACCTGTCGCCCGGAACGAACGGGTCGGACAGTTTCTCGACCGATGAGCGGGGCGCTGGCACTGCCACCGACGAGCCGAGTCCGCCCCGTCGCTCGCCCATGGAGCTCGACCCGCGTCGCGTCCGGTCACCGGAATCGCTCGCTCAACGGATCGCGGGAGATTCCGTCGGCCCGGAAGGTCGTGCTACGGACAGTCCTCCGCGCAAGCCGGGAGCAGGTCCGGCGTCGGATCGACACCGCAGTCCAGGGGCTCGGCCGGCGGTGGAAGCGCTTGGAACACGTGACCGAGCAGCGCAATGGCGTCCGAGATGTCGACCTCACCATCGTCGGTGTAGTCGCCTCGATCGGGGCACGGATCGGTCGAACCCTGGAAGAGGATCGCCAGGAGCGTCGTGGCGTCCTCGGCGTCGATCTCCCCCGTTCCGTCGACGTCTCCCCGTCGGAAACGGGGCGTCGTGGTTCGGTTCAGGTAGAGCTGGACGATGCCGTGCGGCTCCCCCTCGCCACGATCGACGACCACGATGTCATCGAGACCATCGTCATCGAAGTCGCCGGTGAGGACCAAGTCCGGCGGGAATCCGAGCGGAACGGTCGTGGTGAATCCCCCGGGGACCGCACCGAGGCCCCACCGGATCTTGAACGCACTCTCGCCCGCGACCGAGACCGCGAGATCTCCATCGCCGACACCCGCGCTGTCGAAAGTCCGCAGGAGACTGGGGTGATCGCCGATCGCAAGCTCCTGCTGAGCGGCCAACAACCCGAAGCCGATTCCCCGGAGGAGCGAGAGACTGTCGCCGTCTCGGTTGTTGGTCGCGACGTCCTTCAGTCCGTCGCCGTCATAGTCTCCGATGGCGACGAAGCCGGGGTTCTCACCGACGTCGTAGAGCATCGCCGGCGAGAAGTCTCCGTTGCCCACTCCCAACAGCACCGCGACCAGATCCTGCAACGGGCACGGAACGATGAGGTCGAGGTGCCCGTCACCGTCGAGGTCCTCGATGGTGATGGCCTCGAGCGAGTCGTCGATCTCGATGAAACTCGTCTGCAACGCGCCGAAGCCGCCCAGACCGTTGCCGACCAACAGACCGACCGTGCTGTCGATCTGGTCGACGACCAGGATGTCGAGATGACCGTCCTCGTCCAGGTCACCGGAGACGAGGCGCACCGGGCGAGACCCCGTCACCATCGCTCCGCCGGGAACGAAACTCCCCACCGCCGTGGAGAGGAAGACGGTGACGGTCCCCAAGTCGCCGTTGGCACAGGCGAGATCGGGCTGGCCGTCCTCGTTGAAGTCCCCGACGACCACCGAAACGGGATGGCCACCGACGAAGGTCGAAACCGGATCCTCGAACGTCCCGTCGCCATTCCCGTGGAGGATGTCGACGCTGTTCGATCCCAGTCGCGACATCACGACGTCGAGATTCCCATCGAGGTCCATGTCGGCGATCGTCACCACGCTGTAGCCGTATCCCAGGAACGAGCTACCGAAGAACACCGGCGCGGAGCCCGCGGCCTCGAAGACGGGAGACTCGGCGTCGACGAAAGTCGACAGTGCGACCGCCAGGAGGATCGCGGCGGCCGTGGAATGGGGTTTCGTCGGAGCGGTCAATGCTCCTCCTTCCGGGATGCGAAGTCGAACACGATCGGGAGGATCTGACCCTCGATCGACGTCACGGTGATGTGCCCGATCACGCGAACCTCGTCCATCGACATCGCGAGCCGACGTCGTTCGCCATCGAAGAGTCGATCGGGTTGCAAGGGAATGCAGAGCGCGAATCGCCCCGGCCCCGTGTTCGTGAGCTCGAGCCTGCCGTCCGCGTCGGTCGCGCCGACCGGAATCGCGGCCAGCGGTGTGGTCCCGGAGAGCGACGGAGCGATCAGGAACTCCTGGCCCGAAGAGTCGGTGACGAGGACCGGAGGCTGTTCGAACTCCGGAGTCAGGCGGACTCGCACTCGTCCGCTCTGCCCTCGAAGATCGATGCGTTCCGTCTGCCAACAGTATCCACGGCTCATCACCGTCAACTGCGCGCCGTCGAGGGTCCACGGGTCGGGCAGGTGGAACGGACGACCATCGACCCCGGCGAAGTCCTTCATCGTCCAGTCGTCGGGAGAAACGATCAACACGTTGCTGAAGGCGCGGATTCGCGCTCCGGATGCATCGATGAGCTCGAAGTGGACCGGCGGCCGTGGATCCGGCTCCGTGACGATCAGCTGGAGCTCGCGTCCTGCGCGGACGGCGACCGTGTTGCGCGAACCGTAGTGCTGCGGCTGCGGGACGTCGACGTCGCCGGCGGTACGCAATTGGTACGGGAGGAAGGACTCCGCGAGCAGGTCCGCGGTCGGGGTGTCGATGCCACAGTCTTCGCCGAGGGCGAGCCAACGCAAGACGCGCCGCCGCGGACGATGGCGGACCATGCCGGTCGGCAAGTGGTCGCACCGAAAGTGCCCCTCCGCATCCGACAGGGCGACGGGCCCCCGCAACTCGTCGCCGACGATCGTGCCGATCCGAATCGGTACTCCAGCGACCGGGCGTCCCGACTCCGTGCGAACCGAACCGACGATGGACGCCCCCCCCTCGAGTCTCAGGGTCGGCACCTCGGGCGACTCGGTCGTCACCTCCTGCTCCAGAGGCGCGAAGTCGGCGTGCTCGACCCGCAGAACGTAGACACCGGAGCTCACGGGAGGGAGCCGGAACCCACCTTCGGTATCCGTTCGCGCTCGCACGACCGACCGCGAGTGGAAACGCGTCGTCGGCAGGGCCAGGACCTCGGCGTCGCGACAGGGAGATCCGTTCGGATCGACGACTCGACCCCGCAAACGATGCGGTTCGTCGAAGGCGATGTCCCCCAGATCGGACTTCACCGGAAGAGCTTGCCGGAGCGTGACGCCGGGGTAGTCGGGGTGTCCGATCTCCAGCTCGAGCTCTCCGCGATCCGCCAGGCCGAACGTCTCGAAGCGTCCCTCGGCGTCGGTCGTGACCCGATAGGGGGTTCCTCGCCAGTCGGTGCTCCGCATGGAGACTGTCGCCCCCGGAACCGGGCGTCCGCTACTGTCGACCACCGTCCCCCACGTCGTCGCTCCGGGAAGAAGACGCTGACGATGACGAGGACTCGCGAGCAGATCCTGAGTCGCCGCGAGACCGTCGGCCCGAAAGCTCACGAGTTCGACCGGATCGCACGACTCGTGGCGGACGACGGCACCTCGGATCGATCGATACACTGCGTCCCCATCGCGACAGGTCACGACGATCGTACATACCGGCGGTCGCGCGCCGGTCTCGGTCTCGACCGTGATCTCGGTCTCGAGAGACGGATTCAGCACGACGGTGTAGAGACCACCCTCGAGGCCTCGATAGGTGGGCCGCTCTCTCGCGGAGAGGTAGTGCTCGGCGGAAACCGCGAGTGCGGCGTCTCGCAACTGGGTCCGTGCGACCGACAGCGACCCCTCCGGTCCGGTGTACCCGAGGAGATCGGGACAGGGCTCGGCGATGAGGAACTCGAAGGCCGATGCGTAGCCGTCGGCGACCTGCTCGAGCTCCGCGCGGTATCGACCGATCGCGATGCGCGCTCCCACGACGGGCCGACCGAGAGTGTCGACCACGCGCAGTCGAATCTCATCGGTTGTCGACGAGCGGCCCGACCGGGCGATGGTCGACGAGCCGGCGGACATCGAAGTCTCCACGCCGGATGCGTTCGACGTCGTCGCGTCGCGTCGCCCGGGGTCGCTCGCGACAGGACCGAGGGTCGCCGCGACGCGATCACGGTTGCTCGATCGACCGACGGCCCACTCCCGTGAGCCCTCGGCGTCGTCGACCCGGACGAGGATCCACGAGAGAACGCCGACGAACAGCGCCATCACCAGAGCGAGCATACCGGTGCGGACCGGGGCGTCGGATCGAGTGGCGAGCTCCGCCGGCGCATCTCCCGAGGCACCGAGGGTCGACGTCCCGTCGCGCGGACGGAGGCCGCACGGAAGGTCGACGCCAGCGATCCAGAGGAATGCGGGAAGCAGATCCTCCCGCTTGCCATCCAGCTCCTCCCGGAGTCGATCGAGCCCGCGCTTCAGGCGGACGCGCACGGTGGCCGCCGGGACACCCTCGAGTCGGGCGATGTCCGCCGAGCTCAGGTCTTCGTAGTACCGGAGGATCAGCGTGGAGCGAAACGGCTCGTCCAACGCCAGCAGTGCTCGGGCGACCTCCTGACGGATCTCTTCGGCCTCGGCCGGGCGCTCATCGCTCTGGAGTTCGAGACGGGCGGCGAGGCGCTCGCGTTGTCGCCGACGCCCTTCGCCTCGCGACTGCATCCGAACGAAGTTGCGCAGGACCTGACTCAGCCAAGCCGATCGAGCCCCTGGATCGCGGGGAGGCTGGCGCCACGCCGCCGTCCACGTGTCCTGCAGCACATCCTCGGCGAGGTGCTCATCCCCGACCAGTCCCCGTGCCAGTGGCCGCAGCCAATGGGTCTGGCGCAGCATCCGCTCGAACTCCGACACCACACCTCTTCTCACAGCCGTGCATCCCGATGGCGAACCCGAGGCAGAACTCCCGAGCCCGAGGGATGCCGCCGTGACGCCGACCGTTCCCACGAATCTTCGCGTCCCGTCCACTCCCGATCGACGTCCCCGATCCCGACGATGATCGCGTGACGACGGGACTCGAGCAACCTCCCGATCGTCGTCCGGAACGCATTCGGCGCCGCCGGCATCCTCGGTGCGCACGAGCGGAGTCGCCCGTGCGACCTTCCACTCCCCTACCCCAAGGAGGCCCCTTGCGTCTCGTCATCCTGACATCTCTCATCGCACTGTCACTCACGCCGCTGGGTGCACAGGTCGGCTTCACTCTCGACCAGACCCTCCCCCTGTCATCCACCACGCCGTGGCTGTACGGGGACTACCTCCAGCTCGTCGACGTCACCGGAGACGGCGTCCGAGACCTACTGGTGATCGACTCCGCCAATCTCGAGTCGTACGAGTACCAAGGGGGGACGGGCTTCATCGAGATCGCAACGACCCCGCTCCCGTCGGCCGGCACCCTCGCGGTCGTCGCCGACTTGAACAGCGACGGCAAGACCGACGCTCTGGTCCGACTCGCGAGCGGTTACGTCAGCATGCTCGGTGACGGAGCCGGTGGATTCACGCTGGCCGGCTCCTACTCCGCGACAACGGATGGTGGTCAGGTTCTCGTCGGCGACTTCAACGGGGACGGGATCCTCGATGCCGCGACCGCTCGGGACACGGGCGGCGTCTTCGGCGGAGTCGCGGGCACCGAAGTCAGCATACGCCTCGGCGACGGCACCGGAACATTCGGCGCGCCGACATTGAGTAGTGCCGACGTCGGTCTCAACTACGCGGTCGTGATCGACCTCGACGAGAACGGTACCGACGATCTGATCCTCTCGGGTGTCGCTCAGTTGACCTTCGCATTCTTCGACGGCGGAGCGCTCCTCAACTTCGTGAACTATCCCGCCGGTGCCGGTGACGCACCTCAGGACATCCGCACCCGTGATCTCAACGGCGACGGACACCTCGACGTCGTCTTCACGTGCCCTCTCCTCGATCGCGTCGGGGTGCTGATCCTCGACGGCACGGGACTCCTCGGCATCTTCGATGATTACACCGTGAGCGGGTCGCCGGTGACGCTCCGTGCCGGTGACATCAACGGCGACGCCATCCCCGACTTGCTGACCACGACGGTCACGGGATTCGAGTGGAGGCTCGGACTCGGCGACGGGACCTTCGGCGGCGCCTCGAGCACTCCGCTCGCGAGCAACCAACCTCGATTCGCCGTCGGCGACTCGACCAGCGATGGACTCGCGGAGATCGCGATCCTCTCGGGAAACGACGTCTCGATCCTTCTCAATACCACGAGCACGGTCGCGGGAGAGTTTCTCCGAGGTGACGCCAACATCGACGGACAAGTGGGAATCGCTGACGCCGTGAGGACGCTGGAGGCGCTCTTCCTCCCGGGAACTCCGCCACTCGAGTGCTCGGACGCGGGCGACGTCAACGACGATGGGTCACTCGACATCTCCGACGCGGCCTACTTGCTCGGCTACCTCTTCATCCCTGGGTCGCCCGAACCGCCCGCTCCCGGCGCGCTCGGATGTGGCGCGGACCCGACCGCGGACGCGCTCCAGGACTGCACGGCGGTCCCCACCTGCCCGTGAACGAGGGATTCGGGAACCGTCTCGAGAGGTCGGACAGCGCCGTGGATGCGCCCTGATCCGAGGCCTGATGGAGAAGAGGATTCGGTCGGCGCCGACCCGCACGGGTCGGCGACGATCGGATCCTGTCGTGATGCCGGGCGCGCCACTTTCAGCGGGAGCGCGGTGGCCTCACCGCAGGTCGGAGTGCTCGCACGATCGCCGCGACTTCGCTCCCGGTCCGCTCGTCATCGGGAGCACCGTCCGTCAATTCCGGAATGCGACGGCCCGGTGGACCCTGGCCACGACCTCGGTGGACTCCGTGTCCGTCACTGTCGCCTCCAGGCGGACGGTGGCGTCGTTCGCTCCGTTCAGGACGATCGCTGCCGTGGACGGATCGACCACCGCGAGCGCCTCCCCCTCTTGCCACCGTCCATCGTCGTTCTCGTCGACGAACATCTCGAGGCGGAACGCGTACTCCGGACTCTCCGTCTGCCAACGAATCCGGCCGACCACTCTCGCGGTGGTCGTGCCGGGCTGCAGTCGAGCATCCTCCAGCTCGAGACTGAACCCGCGCCCCGGATCCCGGATGATCACTGGACTCAGCAGTTCGCGACCACTTTCACGACAACCCACCAGGAGTGTCGCAGCGGCGAGCAAGATCCCAGCAGTCCGTTGCCAACTCATTCCGGCCTCGCCTCTCCCCCGTCGTCCATGATCATGAACGGGTCTCTTCGGTCCCCGACCGTCCTGGCTATGAAGCTCAGTCGAGAGCCCTCTCCTCGGCGGAGAACCTCATCAGCCATTGAGGGCTCGGCAGCCGCATTCCAACGGACGCCTACTGTTCTTGGACGCCGAGCCAACTCGAACTCAGAATGAGCTGGGACTGGACGTCGAGGACATCGATCGTGACGTCCAGAGCACCTCCCTGATCGCTCCACCCGCGTGGTAGCTTCAGAGTGAAGACCGACCCGACTTGACTCGCCACCATTCGAAATCCGTTCACGGTGACGAAGGCGCCCCCGATCTTCCGGGTCGCGTACTCGGGAAGCGCGACTCGCGGCTTGAAGTTCGAGAAGACGACGGTGAGCTCGTCCGTTCCGCCCTGCATCGCCGAGCGACAGTCGACTTCGACCCGTACTCCCTGAAGTTCATCGGACAAGAACCACGTATAGTCTGGGGCAAGTAACTCGAGCGGTCCAAGGTCCGGCCCCTGCGCCATTCCCATCGTTGCGCTCCATAACAGTGCCGAAGCGAGCGCGACCAGACCACTCAGGATCATCGCCTTGTTCCTCATCGTTCCACCCTTCCTAGCTGACGGCACCTGTCTCGTGCATTATGACGTTTCCGTCGCAGTCGGTGACGATCAGTGTCCACCTGAGAGGTCCCATCGTCGCATTCCAAGCGAAAGTCGTCCCGCCGATCTGGACCGGCCCCGGCCCGGAGAGCGTGACGTCATAGGGCGACGGCAAGTCTGGCGGAGTCGCGTCCTCTCCGTCGTTGTTGGAGTCGTACCAGAAACGGAAGTGAACGGATCCGATACACGTATCGTCGAGTCCGGTGACCGTGATACCCGCTGCACTGATCTGACCCGACCCATTGTTGACCGTCAGCTCCGAACTCCCGGTGACAGTCGTCGCCTTCACCTTGCCGTTCTTCTTCACCCACGCCTGAACGGTGGTCGGGCCACACCCGAACATCGCGAGAATACTCACGGCGATCACTAGCCGCATGGACCCACCTCTCTATCGGATAACCGCACCCATCTTCTTGGCGTCGAGACGCTTCTTCTTGGGCATCAGGACGCTGAGAGAACCGCGAATGCGCTCCAATGGCGACAGAGCGTAGGGCAAGTGAGTGGAGAATATCAACGAGTTCCTCGATGAACGATCACTGGGAAACTCCAACGACCCTTGCCGATGGATGGAGTGACGGAATGTGCGGTGAACGTTCTCGCGGACCGCAGATCGACAGTGCAAACGACCCGGAGGCACACAAGCAGTGTTGCCCCTGCGACTCTTGGGCCTTCACAGTGAATCATGGAAGACACGTCGATCGGACCCACCACTCGGACTCCCGAGTGGCCGCGGGACCCTCGCAGAGGACGATCCCGACGTCGGCCGATCCACCCGAACGGTACCCTCGAACGGGTCGCCCGTCGGGAAGGCGCCGCCGAGCCGACGCCACTGTCGTCGAGCGGGACGAGGTCCGTCGCGTTGCGTGCACGGCGACGAAGTCTATGAGGATCGGTATCCGCAGAACGCAGCGAGTGTCTTGCGGCTCCGTAGCAGCGGGCTCATGAATCGTCAGGGACAGGGATACGAAGCACAGTCGATCACTGGGGTCGGATCGATGCCACAATCGCTCGGTCCCGGCGGCGGTGGTGGTGGTCCCATGGAGAACAGGTAGGCCAGAACGAAGATCGGGTCGCCAATGTCGATCGCCGCATCATCGTTGACGTCGGCGGCGGCGGCGCAAGCGAACCCCGGTCCCGAGGAGAAGAGGTGCGAAAGGACCAGGATCGCATCGCCGATGTTCGTAGAGCCATCCA
>JAGQRC010000547.1 GCA_020425835.1 Planctomycetota bacterium
AGCCGGAGGGCACAGTTCGCCCTCAAGCCATGGATCGATGCGTCGCGCTCGGGGTCACCGGTGAGCGCGCGTTCCAGGATCGACGCGGCCTCGGAGTACCGCCCCGTCGAGAAGAGCGCGAACGCCCAAGCGTGCCGAGAGCTCGGCTTCAACGCCTCCGGACTCAGCGTCTCGACGCGCGCATAGGTCTCGATCGCACGCCGATACAGCGATTGCGCGGCGGAGATCGCACCCGCGGCCCCCTTGGCGTTGGCCAGCCCCACCTCGATCCTCCCGCGCCATTGGAGCAAATCGACATCGTCCGGGAGCTCGGCCAGGGCTTCGCCCACCAAGCGCTCGGCGAGCGGGAGCTGGCGCTCGCGGTAGGCGTGGTCGATCGACGCGAGCAGCTCGCCTCGCCGATCGGTCGCGTGGACGGGTCCGGCGAACCCGAGCAAAGCGACGCCGATCGCGGCGGTCACCAGTCCGACGACGATCCGACGCGGCAACACCACATTGGGGATCAACGAATGGCCCATGGCAGCGACGATACCGGGGTCCACGGAGGAGCTCAACCGGCGCGGTGTCAGTGGCCGGCTCCGAGGATTCGTCGCAGGGCGATCTCGAGGAGCGAGCCGGTGAGAAGGACGACCAGCGCACACGGTCCGAGCAGCGAGGTCCAGATGCACCGCTCCGCTGGTGGGCGTGCGGGTCGCATTTCGTCCGGCGACCCTGGAGTGACGCCGCGTCGCATCGACGTCGCCGCCTCGAGCTCCGCGCGCCGCGCGGCCACGATCAAGGCGCACAAGAGTAATGCGATCCAGTAGCCCACGGGTCCTCCCCGCCGCGACGGCCCGGGCGATCGACGGGCGCCGAAACCATTGTCTCGCTCGACGCTCCGGGAGCAACCTCCCACGGGCCGGTTCCGCGCCGCCGAATCGCCGTGGCGGCCATGGACCACCCGTGCCCCCTCGCTACCATGCGACGACTCGGCCGGAGTCGGCCGGGCTCGACGGCTCGACGAACCCGGAGATGCGATGAACCTGCTGCTCACCCTCGCCCTGACGTTGACCTCCCCGGCGGCCGCCTCCTCGGCGGGGCCCGATCTCTCGAAGGAGCGCACCCTCTACGCGATCGGGTACTCGCACCTCGACACGCAGTGGCGCTGGGACTACGTGAAGACGATCCGCGAGTACATCCCGGCGACCCTCCGCGACAACTTCGCGCTGTTCGAGAAGTACCCGAGCTACGTCTTCAACTTCACCGGGTCGGTCCGCTACCAGATGATGGAGGAGTACTACCCGGAGCTCTTCGCGAAGTTGAAGGAGTACGTCGCCGCGGGACGCTGGCGCGTCGCGGGATCGTCGGTCGACGAGGGCGACGTCAACGTCCCGTCGTCGGAGTCGATCGTCCGGCAGATCCTCTACGGCAATCGCTACTTCGAGCGCACCTTCGGCAAGCGGTCGGTCGACTTCATGCTTCCCGACTGCTTCGGTTTCCCGGCATCGCTGCCGTCGATCTTCGCACACTGCGGGCTGAAGGGGTTCGTCACCCAGAAGCTCACCTGGGGCTCGGCGGTCGGCATCCCCTTCCCCGTCGGTTTCTGGGAGGGGCCGGACGGCCGCGGAGTCGTCGCCGCCCTCGATCCCGGCGCCTATGTCTCGCGCATTCGCCGCGATCTGAGCGCCGACCCGAAGTGGATCGGACGGATCGAGTCGACCGGGAAGGAGCACGGCGTCTTCGCCGACTACGCCTTCTTCGGGACGGGCGACACCGGCGGCGCCCCCGACGAGCGTTCGGTGCAGTGGGTCGAGAAGGCGGCGACCGAGCCGACCGGCCCGCTCCATGTCGCGGTCACCGCATCGGACCAACTGTTCCGCGACCTGACCGATGCGCAGGTCGAGCAACTGCCGCGATACCAGGGCGACCTGCTGCTGACCGAGCACTCGGCGGGGACGCTGACATCACAGGCCTACGTGAAGCGCTGGAACCGCAAGGGGGAGCTCCTCGCCGACGCGGCCGAGCGCGCGGCGGTGCTGGCGTCCTGGTGGGCGAAGGAGCCGTACCCGCGCACGCGCCTCGAGACCGCGTGGCTCCGCATCCTCGCCAACCAGATGCACGACATCCTCCCCGGCACGTCGATCCCGAAGGCGTACGAGTACACTTGGAACGATCAGCTTCTGGCGCTCAACATCCTGGCCGACACGCTCACGCAGTCGATCGAGGCGATCGCGCGCCACGGACTCGACACGATGACCGAGGGGCAACCGCTCGTCGTCTACAACGCGCTGGAGATCGAGCGCACCGACGTCGTCGAGGCGACGGTCCCCGTTCCGGCGGGCACCCGCGCCGCCCGTGTCTTCGACCCGAGCGGTGTGGAGTGTCCCTCCCAGGAACTTCGTCGCGTCGGTGACGAGATCACGTTGATCTTCCTCGCCCACGTCCCGGGTCACAGCGTCAGCGTCTACGACGTGCGTGGGGCGAGGACGCCGTACACGGCGGAGGGCTTGACCGTCAGCGAGCAGTCGCTCGCCAATGGTCGCTACACGATTGCGATCGATGACAACGGCGACGTCTCCCAGATCCACGATGTCGTTGCGGACCGGCCGCTCCTGAGCCGACCGGCTGGCCTCGTCTTCCTGCGCGACGCTCCGGCCAACTGGCCGGCGTGGAACATGGACTGGAAGGACCTCCGTGCGGAGCCGATCGATCGGCTGCAAGGACCGGTGAGCGTCCACGTCATCGAGCGCGGTCCGGTGCGCGTCGCGGTGGAGGTGACCCGCGAGGGTCGTGACTCGAGAGTGTCCCAAGTGATCCGCCTCGCCGCCGGCGGCGCCGGCGATCGTGTCGAGGTCGACACGACGATCGACTGGCACACCGAGGGTTGCTGTCTCAAGGCGGACTTCCCGCTCGCCGTGTCGAATCCGATGGCGACCTACAACTGGGAGGTCGGGACGATCCAGCGCGGCAACGACGACCCGAAGAAGTACGAGGTGCCGTCGCACCGCTGGTTCGATCTGACCGACACCGATGGGAAGTACGGGGTCGCGATCCTCGAGGACTGCAAGTACGGATCGGACAAGCCGGCGGATGATCGGGTGCGGCTGACGCTGCTCCGCACTCCGGTCTGCAACAGCTATCAGGACCAGGCGACGCAGGACCACGGGCACCACGAGATGCTCTATGCGGTGCAGGGGCACGGCGGGGATTGGCGCGACGGGAAGGTCGAGTGGACGGCGGCCCGGCTGAACCAGCCGCTGCGGGCGTTTCGCGTCGCGAAACGAGCGGGGATGATGAAATCGATCGCGTTCTGTCAAGCCCCGAGCGACTCGGTCGGGATCCGAGCCGTCAAGCTTGCGGAAGACTCCGACGACGTGATCATCCGCTTCCAGGAGCTTCACGGCCGGGATCAGGCGTCGCGACACCCCCTCGGTCCGACTTGGCGATTCGTCGGGGATGTGGATGGGCAGGAGCTCCCGCTGGCGACCGAGACATCGTCACCGACCGTACTCCGTCTCCCGGCTTTCTCGCTCCGAGCTGTGAGGTACTCGGGAGTCGATGCATTCCCACGTGTCCTGCACAAGCCGACACTGACCAAACGGTGGGTGCTGCCCTTCGATACC
>JAGQRC010000548.1 GCA_020425835.1 Planctomycetota bacterium
TGCTGACCGCGGAGTCGCCGGACCGGACCCTGAGTCGAGCGCTCGAGTCCCACGGGATCGCGATCCACCGCGGCTTCTGATCCTCGATCGTCGTTCGTCTCGCGGGCGACCCGCGGCGTCTCGGTGCACCGCGGGTCCAGAGACGGTCGATCAGCCGGCCAGCTCGTCCATCAGGTAGGCCATGGTCCGAATCCCGCGCTGGAAGTCGTCGAGGTCGAACTTCTCGTTGGGCGAGTGCGCGTTGTCGTCGGGTAGCCCGAGCCCGAGGAGGATCGTGTCGATGCCGAGTTCGTTCTTCATGGTGCTCACGACGGGGATCGAGCCGCCCTCGCGCATGTAGACCGGTTCCTTGCCGAACCCCTTCGCGACCGCGCGATGCGCCGCCTTCATGAAGTCCGACTGGAACGGAACGAGGATCGGCTCCGCGCCGTGGTGCACGTTCACCCGGACTCGGCACCCCGCGGGACAGAGGCCCTCGAGATGCTTGGTCACGAGAGCCGCGATCCGGGCGGACGACTGGTCGGGCACCAAGCGCATGGAGAACTTCGCCATCGCGTGGGAGGGGAGGACGGTCTTCGCGCCTTCACCGGTGAACCCGCACAGGAGACCGTTGACGTCGAGGGTCGGCCGCGCGCCCTTGCGCTCGACCGTCGTGTAGCCCGCCTCACCGACGAGCTCGTCGACACCGAGGTCGCGGCGGAAGTGCTCCTCGTCGAACGGGAGCGCCGCCATCGACTCGCGATCAGCGGGTGTGAGCTCCACCACGTCGTCGTAGAACCCGGGGATTGTCACGCGTCCTTCAGCGTCGCGGAGCTGACCGATCATCCAGCAGAGTGCATTGCCGGGGTTCGCGACCGCGCCGCCGAAGCTCCCGGAGTGGAGGTCGCGGTTGGGTCCGTCGACCCGGATCTCGACGTAGCAGAGCCCCTTGAGACCGACGGTGATCGCCGGAACTCCGGGCCCGAACTGCGAGCAGTCGGAGATCACCGCGATGTCGGCGCTCAGCGCGTCCCGGTGCGACTGGATGAACGGAGTCAGGTTCGGGGAGCCGATCTCCTCCTCGCCCTCGAGGAGGAACTTCACGTTGACCGGAAGCTTGCCGGCGACGCGCAGATAGGTCGCGACACCGCGGACCAGGGCGTAGGCCTGCCCCTTGTCGTCCGTCGCGCCTCGTGCGACGAGATTGCGTCCTTCGATCGTCGGCTCGAACGGGCCGTGTCGCCACAGGTCGAGCGGCTCGGGAGGCTGCACATCGTAGTGACCGTAGATCAGGACCGTCGGCGCGCCCGGCGCGCCGAGCCATTCGGCGGT
The DNA here is from genome assembly GCA_020425835.1 of Planctomycetota bacterium. Next base: position 1,312 of record JAGQRC010000548.1, read on the forward strand.
GACCACCGGGTGCCCTGGGGTGTCGGTCATCCGCGCCTCGAACCCCGCCGTTCTCAGCTCGTCGAGGACGAACTCCCCGGCGGCCCGGACGTCCTTCGCCCGCGCAGAGTCCGTCGACACGCTCGGGATTCGGAGCCACTCCATGAGCCGCTCGGCGGCGGTGTCGGCTTCCTGATCGATCGCGCGGATCACCTGATCCATGGTCTTCTCTTTCGCTCTGGGGAAGACCGTCCAGCCTAACAAAGCAGTGCTGACCCGCACAGACCCAGGCAGTATCATTCCGCCCCCATTGCTCCCGGGCGGGCGCCCGGTATCGAGGGTGTCACCGATTCCAAGCCGAGCGAGGAGCCGATCATGCGAGTGACCATCGAATACTGCGTGCAGTGAAACTACCAGCCGCAGGCCTCCAGTCTGGAGGCCGACCTGAAGGAGCGATATCCCGAGTCCGAGGTCGAGTTGATCAAGAGTGGCGGCGGGGTGTTCGAAGTCGAGTGCGACGGCGAGTTGGTCTTCTCGAAGAAGAAGCTCGGCCGATTCCCGGCGCACGATGAGGTTTTCGAGGAGATCGACAGTCTGCGATGAGTGACCAGGAGATCATCTTCTCCGTCCAGGATCTGCGACGGACGTACGGCAGCAAGGAAGTCCTCTCGGGCGTCACGCTCGGGTTCTACTACGGCGCGAAGATCGGGATCATCGGTCGCAACGGGACCGGGAAATCGACGCTGCTGCGCATCGTCGCCGGCGAGGATGACGGCTACGAGGGGAAGCTGACCAAGAAGGCGAACCTGCGCATCGCGCACGTACCCCAGGAGCCGGCGCTCGACGAGACCAAGACGGTGCGCGAGAACATCGAGATCGGCGTCGAGCCGATCCGTGCGCTGCTTCGCGACTTCGACGAGATCACCCACAAGCTCGGCGAGGATCTCTCCGACGACGAGATGCAGAAGACCTACGACCGGATGGCCGTGTTGCAGGAGGCGATCGAGCACTGCGAGGGTTGGGAGCTCGATCGACACATCGACCAAGCCATGCACGCCCTCGACTGCCCTCCCGATGACGCCGAGGTCCGCAGTCTCTCCGGGGGAGAGAAGCGACGCGTCGCGCTCTGTCGGACGCTGCTGTCGCACCCGGACGTGCTGCTCCTCGACGAGCCGACGAACCACCTCGATGCCGAGACGGTGGCCTGGCTCGAGAAGCACCTCATGGACTACACCGGCACCGTGATGGTCATCACCCACGACCGTTACTTCCTCGACAACGTGGTCGGCTGGATGCTCGAGATCGATCGCGGCAAGGGTCGACCGTTCGAGGGCAACTACTCGAGCTACCTCGAGCAGAAGGAGAAGATCCTCGCTCAAGAAGCGCGAGCCGAGGCGCATCGTCAGCGCGCGGTGAAGGAAGAGCTGGAGTGGATCCGTCAGTCGCCACGCGCCCGTCAGAAGAAGAACAAGGCGCGGATCGCCGCGTTCAACGAGCTCCAGGCGCAGACCTACGAGTCCGCCGACCGCCTGCCCGAGCTGTCGTTCCCGCCCGGGAAGCGCCTCGGGGATCGGGTGATCTCCTTCAACGGCGTCACCAAGGCCTATGACGGTCGCAAGATCATCGACGACCTCACCTTCGAGCTGCCGCCCGGCGGCATCATCGGAGTGATCGGCCCCAACGGCGCCGGAAAGACGACGCTCCTGCGGATGATCGTCGGCGAGGAGCAGCCCGACACCGGCTACATCGAGATCGGGGACACCGTCGAGGTGTGCTACGTCGACCAGAGCCGTCAGGAGCTCCAGGATGATCACACCGTCTACGAGGAGATCTCCGAGGGCTACGACACCTTCCGCGTCGGCCGCGTCGAGGTGAAGTCCCGCGGCTACGTCGCTCGCTTCGGCTTCACCGGTGAGGACCAGGAGAAGCGGGTCGGCGATCTCTCCGGTGGGCAACGCAACCGGCTGCAGATGGCGAAGCTCCTTCGTCGCGGGGGAAACGTGGTCCTGCTGGACGAGCCGACCAACGACCTCGACATCCCGACGCTCCGCCTCCTCGAGGAGGCGCTGATGGAGTACCCGGGCTGCGCCGTGGTGGTCAGCCACGACCGTTACTTCCTCGATCGTCTGGCGACCCACATCATGGCGTTCGAGGGGGACGGCAAGGTGCGGTTCTTCGAGGGGTCGTACCAGGCCTACGCGGAGAAGATCGCCGAAGAGCGCAAGGAGCGCGGCGAGTCGGCGGACGCGAAGGGGGCGCACCGGCGCTTCCGGTGAGCGGGCCCGACGGCGGGCGCGGTCGAGGCGCG
>JAGQRC010000549.1 GCA_020425835.1 Planctomycetota bacterium
TCCTGCGATCAGAACTTCACTTGGACCTCGGCCCGGATCCCCCCGATGCCGTTCACTCCCTCGCGATCGCCGACGAACCCCTCGACGAGCGCGATGAAGTTCTGGGCGATCGCCTGCTGGAAGCGCGCGCCGAGCGCGACCGCGGCGTTCGGCGGGATGCTCTCGGACGTACGGCCACGCCCGCCCAACTCGACGATCAGCTGGCGGCGGTTCCCCTGGAAGAACATCTGGTAGCCGATGGCGGCGCCGACCGACCGGTCGGCATCGTTGCCGAGCGCCGCACCGTAGCGACCGAGCCCGACGGCGGCGAACAGGATGCCCGTGCGCCCGAGGGGGCCGCCGACGGCGGGATCCCGCGCCGCCGAGCTGAAGCGATCGATGCCGACGAACGCGTTCGCGTAGACCAGGTTGTGGGCACCGTGCGGCGTCGTCGAGACCTCCGCGAAGATCAGGTTCCCGGCTCGCATGGTCGGGCTCCCGCCGGCGGTCGGCATCGACGTGTTCCAGCGGAAGGTCGTGTTGATCTGGCCGATCCGCTGCACCCCGCTCACGCCGACGACGATGCCGTCCCCGTTCTTGGAGCCCTCGTCGATGACCAGCGCCGTGTCGAACGCGACCGTCGACCAAGGCGTGTCCGCCTCCGTGAAGAGGCCGAACAGGTGCGCGTCCTTGTCCTCTCGGTTGCGGCCGCGAGAGCGGTCCCGCGTGTGGATCTCGTTCCAGGCGTAGAGCGCCGTCACCCGCAGGTTCGACGTTCCGCCGGGGATCAGGGTGTTGCGCGTCACGCCGATCGCGTCGAGCGTGTCGTTGATCAGGATCCCGTCCTGGAAGTTGATCGGTTGGCGACCGATCGCGAAGCCGTAGTCGAGGGAGCGGCTGTCGTTCGGGTCGAGGTTCGGGAACAGCTCGCCGAAGTCGCCCTCGAAGAAGAACCGGTTCGGCTCGCCGTCGGTCCCGTCGATCCACTCGTCATCCGAGAAGTTCCAACCGGTGAACACGCCCTCCTCGTCGAGTGGGCGGAACCCGATGTTGAACCGCTCCGTGCCGGAGAGCCCGAGGTTGATGTCGAGGTCGAGCCGGTTGGCCCACTCGCTGGTATTGGCGTTCGGAGCTCCGTTGTCGAAGGACTGGAGCGCGGTGCGAAGGTTGCCGTAGACCAGCAACGTCGGCTGCCAGACCGCGCCTCCGGGCAGGGTGAACGACGTGATCGGTCCCTTGCCGAAGTACGGGTTGAACAACTCGAACGTCAGCGGTCGGTCCGGGATCAAATCCGTCTTCAGCCCACTCTTGTCGGTGCTCAGCTCGAGCTCGCCGGCCGATGCCGCGCGAGGTGCCCAACACGACACGAAGATCGCGAGCGCGAGAAGACCCACCTGCGCGTGGAATCCTCCCCCTCGCCACTCGCGAAGTTTTCCGGTGTTCAAGATCTAACCTCTCCCCTTCGTCGGACTTTTCTTCGACATCCGACCACCTCCACGGCATGCCGCGAGCCGTTGGTCGAACCAGCACGCGTTCGGCGATGGCCGCCGAACGCGTGCGGATAGTTCAAACTCGTGAGACCAGCATGGCGGGGCGATCAGTGTCCGGCCGACGCGTGGGAGTCGTGCTCCGACGTCGAGTGGGACCTCTCGGGATGCTGTTCCTCGAACGTGTACTTGGAGACGTAGTCGTCGCCGGTGCGCGTCGGCATGGAGTAGACCGCTCCCGGCTGGAGCTCCACGTCGTAGGCCCAGAGGACCACGTGTCCGTCGAGGACGCGGTCCGCGATCTCGCGGGCACTCAGGTCGTAGTCGAAGCCGACCACCGAGATCTCCGCGATGAGATTGACCGGAACCATGCCCGCGACGACCTCCACCGAGACGTGGTAGGGGCCCTCGGTCCCGGCGAGTTGCTCGGCCGTGACCTCGTACTTCGCCGTCCGCTTGTCGCCCGGCATGATGTTGAGCTTGTGGATGCGTGAGCCGCCCGGTCGCCCGACGAGGAAGCGGGAGCTCGTCGGCGGCCGCGTGAACGGGAGGGGATCGACCGAGTAGTTCACCGCGAGGACCTGCTCCCGCTCACCGCCGCGGACGTTGGTGGTGATGAATTTCGACTGCAGCGAGAGCAGGAACTCATCCATGGGGAGCTCGCCGGCGTGGACGTAGAGCGAGTGACTGTCGCGAACGTCGCCGTTGGGGTCGTAGTCACCCGAGAAGAAGACCTGCTTGCCGTTGGCGTCGGTCACCACCGTTCGGAGGAAGACCACGCGCTCCGCGATGAAACCGGTCGGCACACCGTGCCCGTCCGTGCCGTTCTCGAGATCGACCTCGAACTCGAATCCTCCGGAGCTCATCTCGCCGACTCGGAGCTGGCCGAGGCGGTACCCCTCCTGGAGCACGCTGCGACGCTCGCCCATGTAGTAGTCGAGCCGCTCGAGGTTCTGGTCGATCAGTCGACGCGCCTCGATGCGATCCTCCCGCGAACGCCACCGCTCGGGGAACTGGTCGCGCGACGGATTGGTCCGCTCGAAGTCCGTCGTACCCCAGCCCGCGTCCACGTCGAACGCGATCCACTCGCGGATCGTCGCGAACTCGGAGGCATCGACGTTGTGCGGATAGATGCCCGGGTGCGCGACCGAGTGGTCGGGGCCCGCCATGAGGTGATTGGTCAGCCGTCGGTCCGGGGTCGGGTTACCGGCGACCACCGCCGCGGGACCGTTCTCGTAGTCGGACACGATCCCCTGGACGGTCGCCATGTGGCAGTCCTGGCAGGTCTCGTCGTTCTTCGCCGAAGGGGATGCCTTGTACTCGCTGAACGCCTCTTCGAGTCGGAACGCGTTGTTGCCGAGCACGTCGTGGCACGAGCCGCAGAATCCGGGTTGGGTCAGCTGGAAGAAACGCTTCGCATTGGCGTGGGTCGGGTTTCCGCTGCCCTCCGGCTTCGACTTCAAGTTGAAGTCGTTGCTCGCGAGTGCCTTCTGGAGGTTGTCGTCACCGCCCGGACCATAGACCGGCGCGAACAGGTCGCCGGTGTGGACCTTCATCCGACCGCTGATCTTCCCGTACTCCTGATCGACGCGGTGGCAGACGATGCAGGTGATGCCTTCGAACGCGGCTTCCGCTCGGTTGGCGTTCTCGGTCGAGAACGGCTCCTCGAGCGCCATGCCGACGGGCGAGTGGCAACGAATGCAGAAGTCGCCATTGGTGCCGTTGGTCAGGTAGATCACCGCGGCGTGGAACGACTGGAAGACCGGGCTGACCTGAGCGTAGGCGTGCGGGGAGACCGCCCACTCCTGGTATTGCTTCTGGTGGCAGGGTTGGCACAGACGCGCGGAGGGGTAGAGCTGACCCGCCGCCTCCGCATCCGCGAACACCCCGACGTGAACGTTCTCGGGGGTCGTGTCCTGTAGCGCAACGACGTTCGGGCTCGGCACGCTCGAGTGCGAGACGCAGCTGACGGCGAGCCCGAGGCAGCCGACGAAGAGGAGCGCAGAGAACAGCCAGGCGATCGGTGTTCTCGTCCGGTGAAGAGTACTCGACATGGTGGAAAGGAGCCTCTCGGTGTGGCGCCCGTCCGGGCGGCACGAATCGATGGAAAACTCTGGAAGTAC
>JAGQRC010000550.1 GCA_020425835.1 Planctomycetota bacterium
TCGATCCCACGCCGGACTCGCTGACCTGCGACAGCTTCCCGCCCTGCCCGTAGTGGCCGATCGGTGAGCTCGGCGACTCGTCGCTGAAGCGCCGAGTCGCTCGAACGCCGGGACGTGCTCCGCACGTCCCGGCGTTCTTTCGTTTCTGGCGGCGAGCGAGGCGGTCCGCGTCTCCTACTCGGTGACGAGGTGGGCCAGTGACTTGGGTCGTGTCTCGAAGTGGTAGAGGAGGAACGGGACGAGGAGCCGCCAGACCTCCCGGACGAGCGGGAGGGGGAGGGCGAGGCCCGGAATTCGGCCCCAGGCGAAGTCGGCCTCGTGGCGGAGGAGTCGGATCACTTCGGCGGACGCGACCGCGTCACTCGATCGACGGCAAGAGTCGCAGACGATCCCCATCGGGATGCGGACCCCGCACGGGGTCGCGCTCGATGGTTGGGTCTCGCACTCGACGCACCGATCCCAGCTCGGCGCCAGCCCGGTCTCGCGCAACACGGCGCCGACGAGATGGCACCGGAGCGCGAGCCGCCCCTTCCCCACTCCGAGGAGCTTCAGGAACGAGAGCGCGCCGCGCAGGAATTCGGGGTGCGGATCATGGGGACGGAACAGCTTCCGCGAGAGCTCGAGAGCGAAGCAGGCCTCCACATGAGCGGTGAACGAGCGGCGCAGGTGGTCGAACCCCTCGATGAGTCGACCCTCGGTCGCCAGTCCGAGTTCTCCCGAGCGATCGCGGTAGACAATGTCGTACCAACCGGCGAGGTCGAACGGCGACGAGAACGATGAGGAGCGCCGAGTCGGCCGGAGCGCGCCCTTGGCCAGGAGCGAGACGAGCCCGCGGTCCCGCGTGAAGAGCGTGACGATCTGCGAGGTGTTGGAGTAGGGAACCCAGCGGACCACGAGACCGCGCGTGGCTCGTGGTCGACTGAATCGTTGCGCCATCTCAGCTCGCGCGCGGGAGCTGCTGGACGCGCACCGTCTTGATCTTGCGCTCGTCGGCGGCCATCACCTCGAACCGGTAGCTCTCGAACTCGAAGTCATCCCCCTCTTGCGGGACGCGTCCGAGCGACGACATCAGGAACCCTGCGACCGTCTCGTAGTCGTCGCTCTCCGGTAAGTGGGCACCGACCACCTGATTGAAGTCGTAGATCGCGGCGCGGCCGTCGAGGTCGTAGGTGTCCTCGCCGATCTTGCGGATGAGCTGATCGGACTCCTCGTCGTACTCGTCCTCGATGTCTCCGAAGATCTCCTCGATGATGTCCTCGATGGTCACCAGTCCGGAGGTCCCGCCGTATTCGTCGAGCACCACCGCGATGTGGAACCGCGATGCTCGGAACTCGGCGAGGAGCTCCTGGATCTTCTTGGTCTCCGGGACGAAGTTGATCTTCCGGACGACCTGCTCGACCGGGATCTTGGCCGGGTCGTCCGATTGGTCGGTGCCGTTCTGCACGTAGCGGAGCAAGTCCTTCACGTAGAGGACGCCGACGACGTGATCGACATCGTCCTTGTAGACCGGGATCCGGGAGTGTCCGCACTCGATCGCCTGACGCACCGCCTCGTCGACGGTGATCGAGGCCTCGAAGCAGACCATGTCGGTCCGCGGGGTCATGACCTCGGTGATCTCGAGTTCGTGGAACTCGAGCACCGACTCGATCATGCTCTTCTCCCCGGCCTGAATGACTCCCTCCCGCTCACCGATCTCGACCGCAGCGCGGATCCCCTCCTGCGCGAGGTGCGCCTCGGTGCCGGTCGTGGTGACACCCAGAAAACGAAGCATCGCGTGCCGGAACGACTCGAAGCCTCGGGTCAGCGGGGAGAGCAGGGACTCGACGCGACCGAGGGCCGGGAGCAGGGAGAGCGCGAGCGCCTTGCCCCGCCAGGCGACCACGATCTGAGGGACCAGCTCGAGACAGAAGAGGCTGATCACGTAGAGCTCGAGCAGCGTGACGGCGGTACGCATGGCGTATCCGCTCCACCACTCGGAGGAAACGTACCAGCGCGTCTCGCTACCGAGGCCGGCGGCCAGGTAACAGGCGACCCAGATCGTTCGCGTCAGATGGTGCACGAACGCGAGGGAGATCGCGATGCGCTGCAGCTTGCTGCCCTCGTCGAAGTCCGGGGGTACGTTCATCTCCCGGAATCGGGGGTGATAGTGCCCGTGCGGGGTGTCGAGGAACGAACGGCGGACGATCGAGAGGAGGACCACCACGATGGTCAGCAACCAGAAGGCGATCGCAAACGTCACGTGATTCTCGGCGAGGAAACTCGCCATGGTGGACGGGGGCATCAGACACGCCCCCCTCGGAATGGACGAGCGCGGCGGCGCGAACGTGGCCGTCGACTGTCCTCCTCGGATGGAGGTGGTCCAGGGTCGTCGTCTTCACCCGTCGCCGTCTCGGCGGCGACCTCCAGGAATTCAGGCATGCTCACCTCTCGAAGATGGGGAGATACCCCAACGGTATTTCGAGGATCAAGACCATCATGGCGGTCCCGTACTCGGTGCCGTACTTGGACTCCGTCCAGGAGCCGTCCGGCGACTGCTGGGCGAGCACCTCCGGATAGGCCGCTCCAGCCCATTGCTGCCAGTCGTCGCCCCCGAGCTGGAAGAAGACCTGAGCCGCGTACAGGTTGCCGTAGAACGGGAACTTGGTGGCGGCCTTCAGCGGGTTGGACCGGTAACGGAGGACCCGGTCCCGCAGGAAACCGACCGCCCTCTTGTGCAGCTCGCTGGTGTACTCCCCTGCCGCATCGAGGGTCGATACCGCGGCCACCGATATCTCGTAGGTCGAGGTCCCCGGCGGGTCGGCCAGTTTGTACCGGAACGACCCGTCCTCGTTCGAACAACGCTCCAGATAGCGCACCGCGCGCTCGATCACCGTCGGGTCCACCGCCAGCCCGGCGTCCTTCGCCGCTCGCAGCGCTTGCAGACAGCAGACGGTGATCGACGCTTCGTCCCCCTTGCGACCGGGTTCGTAGATCCAACCACCGTCGACACTCTGCTCCCGCTCGATCAGCTGGAGACCCTTCTGCACCGCGCGTCGGAGGTCCTGGGCCACCGGCTGGCGCTCCGTCTTACCGACGACCTGCGCGAGGAACAGCACGGCATAGGCGTGCCCGTGCATGCGCGACTGGTTGTCATCGCGGATGTAGCCCGTGGGGTCCGCGCGCTCGATCAGGTACTGGACGGCGCGGTGGAGCTCGGCGTGGAACGGGCCGCGCCCGTAGTCGACCCCGGAGCCGAGGAGCGCCATTCCCGTCAAGGCAGTGATCGCAACGGGAAACTGCTTCGAGAACGATCCGTTGGGCTTCTGTGAGCGCGCGAGAAAGCGCACGCCACGTTCGACGGCCCGCTCCACGTCGCGTCGCTCGACACTGCTGAACCGCGATGCGCTGGCTCGCTCGGCTCGGTCCGAACTCTGGAGGAGCGCCAACGGAGGAGGGCTCCCCCCGGCTCGGGCCGACCCCGGCCCCCAGCCGCCGACCGCGGCGAACCCGAGAGCGCCGAGCGCGATGAGCGCAGGAGACAGCAGGGGATATGGACGGAAGTGCCGCCGTCGGAGGCGTTCGCCTCGAGATGGAGG
>JAGQRC010000551.1 GCA_020425835.1 Planctomycetota bacterium
GCTCCCCCATCAGTTCCCGACCCTCGCTCCAATAGCCGCGCACCAACCAGAACTTCGAGAGGTCGGAGGCGACGCGGAGCGCCACGTCCGCACTCCCATCGTCGGAGAGGCTCTGGATCGCAGCGCGGAGATTGTCGTGCTCGAGCTCGAGATGTTGGAACCAGTCCGCTTGGTCGGGTTTGCTCAGATGGCTCGACGCCTCTCGCGCGAGCCGACCGTAGTGATCGCGATGTCGCGCGCGGTAGGTGTCCACTTCACCCGACTCGATCAGACGCTCGAGCGCGTAGTCCCGGATCGTCTCGAGCATGCGGTAGCGCGCGATGTCGACCCCGCCGAGCTCGTGGGTGCTCGCCTCGACCAGGGACTTGTCGACGAGATTCGCGAGGAGATCGAGCACCTCCCAATCCTCGATCCCTTCGCCGTGGCACACCGACTCCGCCGCTTCGAGCGAGCAGCCGCCGATGAAGACGGAGAGGCGTCGCAGGAGACTGCGCTCCGAGTCCTCGAGCTGATCGAAGCTCCAATCGATCGTGGCGCGGAGCGTCTTGTGGCGCGGGAGCGCGCTCTTGCTCCCTCCGGTCAGCAGCCGGAACCGGTCGGCGAGGCGTTGTGCGATCTGGGCGACCGGGAGCACCCGTACGCGTGCCGCCGCCAACTCGATCGCCAGCGGGATCCCGTCGATGCGTCGGCAGATCTCGGCGATGTCGCCCGCGTTGTCGTCGCCGAAGGTGAAATCGAGTTTTGCGTTGCGTGCGCGCTCGACGAAGAGACGCACCGCACCGTAGCCCTCGATCCTCTCGGCCGAAGTCTCCCGACGAGGAGGAAGCTCGAGAGAGGTCACCGGCACCACGGACTCACCGGGAATGCCGAGCGCCTCCCGGCTGCTCGCGAGGACCCGGAGGTTGGGGCACGCCTTGAGGAGGTGCTCGGTCAGCTCCGCGACCGCCGCGATGAGGTGCTCGCACGTGTCGAGGATGAGGAGGAGGTGCTTGTGCCGCAGATGACCCGTCAACGTTTCGAGCATCGCCCGGCTCGACTCTTCGCGCAGGTCGAACGTGGAGGCCACGGTTCGGGCGACCAGCCCCGGATCGGAGATCGACGCGAGCTCCACGAGCCAGGCGCCGTCGTCGAACCGGGGGAGGACTCGTTGGGCGACCTCCAGCGCGAGACGGGTCTTCCCGGAGCCTCCGGTGCCCGTCAACGTGATCAAGGCGAAGTCGCGCGTCCGGGCATCGACATCGATCAACATCGCATCGCGGCCGACGAAACTGGTCAGTTGTCGCGGCAGGTTGTTCGGTCGGATCGCATTCGTGGTCGAACCGCGCTCGACGGTCCGGCTCCGGTGAGAGACGAGTTCCTCGACGACGCGTCTCGCCTCGGCGATCGAGCCGAGGCGCTGGGTCGGGTCGAGATCGAGACAACGTTCGAGGAGTCTGCGGACCGTCGGTGGGGTCTCCGCGGGCATGTCGGCGAGATCGACGCCGTGCAACGTCCTCTGGAACTTGGCCACGACGGTATCCCCGACGATGGCGCGACGCCCGGTGAGGCACTCGAACAGCACACAGCCGAACGCCCAGATGTCGGCGCGGTGATCGGTCGACTCTCCGCGGATCTGCTCGGGACTCATGTAGCCCGGCGTGCCGGAGATCTCGCCCGGGCTCCGCACGTCTCCGAGCCGCACCGCGCATTCGCCGATGGCGGAAGCCACGCCGAAATCGAGGATGCGCACCTTGCCGTCGGGGGTGACCATGATGTTCCCCGGCTTCAAGTCGCGGTGGACGACCCCTTCGCGATGCGCCGCGGCGAGCGCGCGCGCGACCTGGCGCGCGATCGACAGCGCCTCGTCGAGATCGAGACGTCCCTGCGCCAATCGGGCGTCGAGATTCGTGCCCGGCACGAGCTCCATCGTGAAGAAGTGGAGGGGACGCAACCCGATGACGGCGTCCTCCAGGGAGTAGATGGTCGCGATGTTGGGATGGTGGATGGCCGCGAGCAGCTGAGCCTCGCGCTCGAAGGCCGCGAGCCCCGCCGCGGATTCGCCGATCGCGGCGGGGAGCATCTTGAGCGCGACCCGACGCTTGAGGCGTTGGTCCTCGGCGACGTAGACGACGCCCATTCCCCCGCGACCGAGTTCCTCGATGATCCGGTACTGACCGATGCGCGGCGGGGGAGGCGTGTCCCCCGGAGGACTGGACTTCGTTCTCGCTCCCGTGTCGACCGTGTCCCCGCCTTCGGATGCATCGCGGGGTGCGCCGTCGTGCGACGATGAGTCGAAGGTCTCCGCGAAGCAGGCGGTCGAGTCCGCGTCGTCGCCCGGGGATGGCACCCGGATCGTCGAGCCCTCGCGAATCGACGAGACCTCACCGTCCGCCGATGGATCGGCGGTCCGGTCGGGGTTCCCGGGTGGCGGATCGTCTTCGAAGGTCACGGCGAGAGGCTCTCCACGGCGAGGAGTCGGACCGGCAGTGAGGAGCCAGGATACCCGACGGGACGGAATCCGATAGGTGCGAACCCCCATCAGCCCGTCGAAGAACTCATTCCGGTCGAGAGCCGTTCTTCAACGGACGTTCGAGGCGCTCACCACCGCATCACGGTCCATCGGTAGGCGACGTCGCGTTCGTTCCCGAGGACGATGTCTCCCGACAACGAACCCGGCGGTACGGTTGCCGTGAGAATCGTCATCCAATCACCGTTCTCGAAGGTCCGGGATGCGATCTCCGCATCGGTCCCGAGCTCCCACGTGATCGCGGCACCGAGCTGGACGCCGAAGCGGCGACCCGCGTCCGGTTCGTCAAGGAGGCGGACGTCGAAGTCGAGATTCTCGGTGCGCATGGCGACGCGGGTCTCGAGTCCTTCGCAGCCGACGCGGTGAGGTGCCACGACGTAGAGGACGACGGTCACCGGGTGATCGACCGTGGCGGTGAGCGCGTACGGATAGACGATCTCGTCCGACTCGAACATGAGCGCCAACGGATCGAGATACGACTCGCGTGCGAGGTCGACATCCGCGTCGGGTGCGACACGGGCGACGACGAAGCAGCCGCCCCGTTCGATGTGCGCCCGGAACGCCGACAGGTCGTGATCATCGAAGTCGAGGTCTCGCTCGTTCAGCCACGCGACGAGGGGACCTGGCGCGTCGGCCTCGATCACCGCGACGTCGTAGATGCCGAAGCGACCGGACTCGAGAGTCCGGACCGAATCGACCTCGCTCGATCGCCTCGCCGACATCGTCGCAGGCCTCAGGAATCCGACGACGATGGCGGCGCCGACGATGGTCGCCGTGACCCAGGCGCGCTTTCGCCGGCCACGACGGAGGTCGAGCGCGATCGCGCCGAGGATCAGGAGCCCCGCCGCGATCGTCACCCAGTCCCCGAGCCAGATCATGCGCGCGGTACTGTGCTGTCGCAGCCCCAGCTCGAACAAGCATTGCGCGGCATCCCGGTTCATGGAGCCCACCGCTGGCGGCGACGGCACCGGCACGATCCACCCGAATTCGGCAGGAGACGGCGCCGGTGGCATGACCCAACTCGACCCGTCTTCGGCTCGAACACTCGACGCGCGTACCT
>JAGQRC010000552.1 GCA_020425835.1 Planctomycetota bacterium
CACTTCGGTCTTGTGCCGTCCTTTGGCGAGTCTCCCTTCATTCCTGGGCTGTGCCTTCCATTGGATCGACCTCGGTCTGTTGGCGGGGTCGGGCGCTCCTGCTTCGTGCCGCTTCGGTCTCGGTCTGTGCGTTCCATGGGGTCTCGTCAGGTCTGTTGTCACGGTCATGCGCTCCTGTCGCTGGTCGCGTCGTCGGGACGCTCCTGCTGTGCGTACTCCAAGTGAGCTCGGCTCGCTGTGATCTTCGACTCCGAACCGGGCGGGGCGTTCTCACTTCATGGGGCGGCGCCACTCAGGGGGCGAGGGGGTGGCGGCGGCTCCCCCAAAGCTCGGGGTGGGACCTCGCCGAAGATGTCGGAAGAACCTATGCTTGCGTCACGTCGGGGGTCGACTTCGGGGTCGATCCGACGAACAATGTGAAGTGGGTTCTGCGGGTCCCCGATCGAGTGAAGGCAGCTCCGATTCATGCAGTCGCCGTCCGACGATTCGTTCGAAGCTCCGGAGGTGCCGCTGCCGGATGACCTGTTCATCCGGACTGGTGACCGGTCGGTGCGCCGAAGCTCACCGCGCCGAGGGTCGATCATCGCTCCGGCCATCCTCGGAGCCGCGATCGCCGTTGCGTTGTCGTGGCCCCTTGCGGGCAGCGGCTCGTCGCGCGCACTGCTGGTCGAGAGAGTCCTGGGACTGGTCGAGGATCGGTACGTGCATCCGGTGGACGGAGATCGACTCCTCCACGACGGGCTCGACTCGATGCTCCGAGAGCTCGACCCGAACTCCCGATACATCTCCCCCTCTCAGGTCGAGGCCTTCGAAGGCGACACCGAGGGGTACTTCGTCGGCATCGGTATCGTCATCGCCCCGGCTCGCGAGGACGTCCCCCCCACCATTCGCGCGGTCCTCCGTGGCAGCCCCGCCGAGCGGGCCGACCTCGTCCATGGAGACCAACTCCTCGAGGTCGCGGGCAGCAGTGTCGCCCGAGCCGATCTCGATGAAGTCAGCAAGCTCATCCAAGGACCACCCGGATCGCAGGTGCACCTTCGTGTGCGCCGGGTCGACGGGGAGAACGAGGAGTTCGAGCGGTGGGTACGACGCGAGCGCGTCACGGTGCCGAGCGTCCACTCGGTGCGGCTGTTCTCGGATGCGGACGGAGCCTCGGAGGCGGCCCATCCCGGCAGGACCGGATACGTCCGGCTCGATCAGTTCCAGGTCGGCACGGCCAGCGAGCTTCGTCACGCGATCGAGAACCTGATCCGGGCCGGCGCCACGCGTCTGATCCTCGACCTCCGGGACAATCGCGGCGGCTACCTCGACCAGGCCGTAGAGGTCTGCGATCTGTTCCTTCCGGAAGGCAGCGAGATCCTCAGCACCAAGGGGCGGTCCAATGCCGACCGACCCGATCTCTACCGCGCCACCGCGGACACCCTCTGCCCGACTCTGCCGTTGGTCGTGCTGATCGACGGGGGTTCGGCGAGCGCGTCGGAGATCGTCGCCGCAGCGCTCCAGGACCATCGTCGCGCCGCGTTGATCGGATCAGAGAGCTACGGCAAGTGGTCCGTTCAGGATGTCATCCACCTGCCCCCGGGTAACGGCATCGTCAAGTTGACGACCAAGAGCCACCACCCTCCGGAAGGCCGTTGGATCCGACGGGATGCGTCCGGGCGGCGACTGGGGCTCGTCCCCAATCTGGAGGTCGAGGTCGATCGGCAGACTCGGGGTCAACTGCTGCGCTCGTGGCGCGACGAGTTGTTCGAACACATCGAGACCCCCTATCAAGTCATCGCGGGTGCGCCACCGACCTACGACGACACCCCGCCCGATGCCGGTGCGACGACGAGCCCGGTCGACGCCGTGCTGATCCGAGCGCTCGGTGTTCTGAGCAACGAAGACGCCCACGCCAAGCTGCTCGCGCTCGACCCCGACCCGATCCGGCTGGGGCCCGCGTCGGCCACGGCGAGAACGGACGAGGCCCAGCCGCGCGAAAGCTCCCACCACGCGGAGGACGCGGCGCCCGACGAGCCGACCCCCGCATCGACGACCGGGAGCAACGCATCGATCCCCGGCCCGGACGACGACCCCGACTCCGGAACGCCGCGTTGACGCCGCGACGAAAGAGGGGACTGGTGGAACTCGACCTTTCGACAGAGCCGGGCCATCCATGAGAGTGCTGGGCATCGAGACGAGCTGCGATGAAACATCGGCGGCGGTCGTCGAGTCGGACGAGTTCGGGCGCCTGACGCTCTGTGGACAAGTCGTCCTGTCGCAGATCGCGAAGCATGCGCCGTTCGGCGGAGTCGTTCCGGAGATCGCCTGCCGTTCGCACGTCGAGACGCTCACGCGCGTCATCGACCAGTGCCTCACCGAATCGGGAACCCCGCCGAACTCGATCGACGGCATTGCGGTGGCCCACCGACCGGGACTCGTCGGGGCGTTGATCATCGGCGTGACCACCGCGAAGTCGTTGGCGTGGGCGTGGAACAAGCCGTTGGTCGGTGTCCATCATCTCGAGGCCCATCTCGAGGCGCCGCGACTCACGGGAACGAACGTCACGCCCCCCTACCTGGGGGTGGTGATCTCCGGAGGACACACGGACCTCTATCGCATCGAGCGGGAGGGCGACGCGGTGTCCGACCCGTTGCTGCGAAAGCACCTCGGAGGAACGCAGGACGATGCGATCGGGGAAGCGTTCGACAAGGTCTCCTCGATCCTCGGGCTCGGCTATCCCGGAGGTCCGGCGATCGAACGAACCGCGAAGCTCGGCGATCCCAGCGCGGTCTCGCTCCCGCGCACGCTCCTCGCGCCGGGTTCGCTCGACTTCTCCTACTCCGGGATCAAGACCGCGGTGCGATACCAGTGGTGCGGCCAGGACGGTCGCACGGGTGGACCAATTCCCGGCGCCCCGAAGCGGGAGGATCTCGCGGCCTCGTTCCAGTGCGCGGTGGTCGACGTCCTGATCGAGAAGATCGCCCGCGCGTTGGAGCAAACCGGGCTCGAGCGAGTGCTCCTCGGCGGCGGAGTGACCGCCAATCAGTACCTGCGCGAGCGAGTCGATCGAGAGCTGCGTGTCGACGGTGTGGCGATCCGCTCGAAGCGCAGGCGGCGACCCCTCGCATCCGAGGTCGTCTTCCCAGCACGCGAGTTCTCGACCGACAACGGTGCGATGATCGCCGCACTCGGGTGGCAGCGACTCGCGCGCGGCGAGAGCGACGGCCTGAACCTCGACGCTCGACCCTGATCTCGCACCGGCCGTTCGATCCGAGCCAGTGCCCCCGAGCGAGACTCGGAGTCGACGGCGCACGAGGTTTTCGGCGGGCAGCACGCGATCGCGGATGGCATGCTGGGTCGGTGGCACCGAAGACGGAATCGGAACCCGAAGGAGGCGAAGCGGTGAAGAGAAACTCTCGGGAGCATTCGCGAGAGATCGATCTGCTTCTCGATCGGATGAGGTCGGTCGATCCTCGCGCGAGCGAGTCCGATCCGCCCGCTCCCCTCTGCCTCGATTTCGATCGTGAAGCGCGATGCGGCTTCCCCGAGGTGGTCTTCGGCGAAGGGAAGTCGACGAGCGAGG
>JAGQRC010000553.1 GCA_020425835.1 Planctomycetota bacterium
GCTCGGGGCGAGCGAGATCCAGCGCTGTCCCTCGGCCGCCTCCCTCGACCGGAGCGTCACCGCCCCGTCGTGCATCACGACCCCGATGAACACCGCGGCGATCACGACGAAGAGGACTCCCGACAACAGACGACTCATGGCGTCTCCTCTGGAGATCGCGGGAAGTAGATCGATTCACCCGAGGCGCTCGTCGCGGACTCCCAATCGACATCGTAGAGCGCACGGAGCGCGGAGATGTCGACGACCTCGCTCGGTCGTCCGGCGAAGCGGACCTCGCCCTCCTTGAGCGCGATCACCCGATCGCACACGCGCTGCGCGGCGCGAAGGTCGTGGAGCACCATCACGACCGCGCGCTCGCTCTCGCGTCGGAGCGCATGCACCGCGAACAGGAGCTCCTCCTGGGCGGCCGGATCGAGACCCGCCGTCGGCTCGTCGAGGAAGAGGATCGGTGTGTCCTGCGCGAGCGCGCGGGCGAGGAAGACCTTCCGCCGCTCGCCCCCGCTCAACGCATCGACCGTGCGATTCGCGAGGGCGTCGAGTCCGAGTCGCTCGAGGATCTCGCGAACGAGTTCGCGATCGCCCGCGCTGTACGCCTGCCAGGGGCGCCGGTACGGCGCTCGTCCGAACAGCACCATCTCGATGACACGATAGGGGAACGCGAACTCCATGCGCTGCGGCACGACCGCGACCGTCCGCGCGACGGCGGCCCGACTCATCCCACCGAGGTCCCGGCCGTTCAACCGCACCACACCGCGAGTCGGGAGCAGACCCCGCACCCCGGCGAGCAAGGTGGACTTGCCGCTACCGTTCGGACCGATGACGCCGAGCACTTCCCCCGTGCGCACGAGCGCATCCACGCCGCGCACGACGACGATCCCATCGCGCTCCACGGACACCTCTCGGAGCTCGATCACGATCCAACCTCCCGACGTTGGCGCACGAGGAGGAGGAAGAAGAAGGGTCCGCCGGCGAGCGCAGTGATCGCCCCCACCGGGAGCGCGCCGATCGCTCGCGCGATCGCATCGGACGCGATCAGGAACGTGGCTCCGGTCACGGCCGTCGCCGGGATGACCCGGCGATGGACCGGACCGTGGATCAGCTTGATGATGTGCGGAACGATCAGCCCGACGAAACCGACCGGCCCCACTCCGGCGACCGCGATCCCCGTCAGGAGCGATGCGCCGATCAACGTCACCCAGCGGAACCGCGCGACCGGAACACCGAGGTCCGCCGCCTCTTCGTCGCTCAACGACATCAGGTCGAGCCGTCGGGAGACCCCCCAGAAGAGGAGCACGCCCCCCAACACGGCGATTCCGTTGCGCAAGAGCGCCATCCGAGGAACGACGTCGTGAACTCCGGAAAGATCACCCATCAGCCACGGCAACGTGCGCGTCACCAACGTCTCGGACGCGGTCACGAGGAACAGCACGATCCCCGCGAGGAAGATCGAGTTCAGCACGACCCCGCAGAGAATGAGGTTCGCCGGATCCCGCAGACGTCCCCACCGGGCGATGGCGAACAGCAGCATCACGGAGAGGAGCGATCCACCGAAGGCGATCCATGCCTGTATCGGGAAGATCACGGAGTCGCGGATCAGATCGACGCCGAGGACGAGCGCGAGCACGGTCGCCAACGACGCGCCACCGCTGACGCCGAGGATATAGGGCTCCGCGAGCGGATTCCGGAGGATGGACTGGAACACCGATCCGGCGACGGACAGCAGGGCTCCCACCGTTCCGGCGAACAGCACCCGGCGGGCCCGAATCTCGATCCATGCCGAGAAGACGGCGCCGTCGCCCGAGACGCAGGAGTCCCACACGGAGCGGGGTGTCCAGGAGACCGGACCGACGAAGGTTGCCGCGAACCCCACCGCACAGAGAACGAGCAGATGCGCCCAGAGCCAATCGCGGGACGGAGCTACGGACCCGACTCCGACGTCGTCCCCCCCCGGATTTGACGGGGGGGATGCACTCGTCGTACTCTTCATCGAGATCCCTTGCTCGCAGTGCACCGTTGTTCGTTCGGGCGGGTCTCAACCAGAAACGAGCGGTCGAGAGTCGAAGGCGCTCCTCGGAGCAAGCCGGCGATCGGACGGCTCGCAGTCGTGTCGGAGAGGCCCCGACGGGCCGAGCTTCCGTTCTATCGGAAGGATCGACGAGCTCGGCGGGCCGACCACCGGCCTCGGCATCCCGTCGAGCGCGGGCTCTTCAACCGGCTGCTATAGGGGATCGAGTCAGGGATGAACAAGGGAAAACTGCTGGCCGCGTTCGTCGGTGTCGGCGCTCTGTACTTCGTTGCCGTGGGGGGCTGTGCAGCGATCGCTCAGAACCCGTCGCGCTGGCTCGAGGTGCTCATCGCTCCCCTGACACGGTCGACCCCGGTCGACGCGATCATCGCGCTCGCCGCTCTGGTCGCCCTCTCCTTCGCGGCCCTGCCGACCGACACCGCGTTCGGTCGAGAGACGTTGTTGCGGGGCGTGGCGTGGGGAGCGGCTCTGTTCGCGGTCCTCTGTGCGGCAGCGCTCTTCGCCTTCGCTCGGTCCGGTCCGTCGGAGACCGTCGGCGCGTTGCTGGTCATCGCGGTGTGCGAGACGTTCGTCGGACTGACCGCCTCGCTCCTCCTTCTCACCCGACGAGAGAGCCGACGTCGAGCCTACGCCCCGATGGTCGTCAATACGACGCTCACCGGAGCGGCAGTCGCGCTCTTCCTCGCCCCCCTATTCCGCTGACGACGGGTTCAACATGACGATCGCCTACTGCGACAACTGCGGCGAGATCATCACCGGCGGCCAGTACGAACCGGGCCGCGAGACTCTCTGTAGCGGATGCCTGCGAAACCGCGGGAGCGCCGAGCAGAGCGAAGTTGCGCCCGCGACTCCGGCGTCGTCGGGTCCGAACGTCTTCGCCCCGAGCGCGACGATGGTGATGAGCGCGGAAGATCTCGCTGTCGCCAGTCAGACCGAGCGTCGGCTCGCGAGCATTCAACCGGAGCTCGACCGTCGGGCGGCCCAGTCCGCATCCACGCGACACGACCACGATGATCTGGACGATTACTCGGTCGGCGGCATGCTCGACAACGACGAGCTGGATCTCTTCTCGTCGGACACCATTGCGCGCCGCAAGGCGTCCAAGGGTCGTCGGACCAGTTCGAACCTGTCCATCGTCGCCGAAGAGGAATGCGCGGACGACTTCGACCCCGCCGACCTTCCTTCGGGCGGATCGCCGAGTGGGCTCGAAGTGTTCGACCAAACGCTCCACCTGACCGGTGAGACGAAGACCTCGGCCCGTCATCCCGAGTCGACGCGAGTCATGGCGAACTCGAGCCACCGTGCGGCCGTCGAGATCTCAGCCCCCGTCCCTCAGCTGTCCGAGTCTCGGGTGACCGAGCCTCCCGTGCGGATCCCGACCCCGCCTCCGGCGCGGGCCGAGGCGCCCAGCACGGTCACGCCGCGGATTCAGGCGACCGAACCGCCGACCTGGACCGGTGACGCTTCCGAGACGTCGCCGAGGGCCGATCGACCCGGCTCCGCCGGACTCGCGGCGAATGACGGAGGAGC
>JAGQRC010000554.1 GCA_020425835.1 Planctomycetota bacterium
ACCACGCCAGCGGCAATAGGCCTGCGCGTCGTGGAACGTGATGTGGAAGATCGGCCAACGACGGCGCTGCTCGTACACCGTTGCGGCCCCCGGATACTCCCAATTCACGAACTCGACTCGACTCTGGTCGTCGAGCCGCCATGTCGACTCCCCACCAGAGCTGATGCGAGGAAGCCGTCGGCGCGCCGACCCCGAAGAGCCGTCGGCGAGTGCCTGGAGGAACTCCCGGTACTCTTCCCAGACGATGGGGAACCGGCCTATGAAGAACTCGTCGATCGACGGCTCGTGGCGAGGAACGGACATGAACGTGTCGGGGTCCCCGCCCATGATGAACGAACCGGGGGGGATCTGGACGAAGTCGCGACCGATCTCCTCCTCGGTACGGAATCGCCACCGGAGATCCAGATTCGCGCTTCGTTGAACGAAGATGGGGGCGTCGATCGAACGGTGGCCGTCGCATTCCAATCGAATCTGCCAGCGCCCCATGGGAAGCTCGGGCACGCGCACGATCGCGCCCGGCTCCAGCTCCCTCACCTCGACCGGACGGAGCACTCGTGCTCGCTCCTCCAGTGAGAACAGGGAAGCGCGATCCGCGGGCGGATCGAGCCGAATCGTGAGCGCTCCCGAGCCGCGAAGCTGATCCTCGTATCGATCCAGCTCGAGTGAACGCAGACGACTCTCGAAGAACCGCATCTCGAACTTCTCGCCGCGCTCCTCCGCCTCCACGAAGCGCTCCCAGTACATCTCCCCGAGCTTCTCCCGAACCTCGGGGTCGTGCGGCGCGTGGCCAAAGGCCGCGAACATGTGCTCAGCTGCGCGCTCGAGCGCCAGGTCGGCGCTCGCCCGCTGGTGCTCGAGCGAATCTTCGGTCCTCCAGTACTCCTCCTTGTCGGAAGCGGGAGCCCAGCTCTCGGGCCGAAGTCTCGACAACTCTCGCTCCGCCTCGCTCGCCCGAAGGAGATGCTCGACTCGCTGTCGCAGTTCCGCGGAAGCCGAGTGCAACTCGTTCCACGCCTCGACACGCCGACGCTCTCGCTCCTTCGTTCCCTCGAGGTACTCCTGCACCTCGTCGTGCAGAGCGCGCGCGGACGGGACACGCTCCGCGGGGTCGACCCGAAGGGCGCACTCGATGATGGCGCGGAGCGCAGCCGGCGATCTCTGCCACTCCGGGCTGCGTTCGAACTCCGCGCGCCGCACGAGCTCGAGAATCGTCGCGCTGTCGGAACCCGGGAACGCCCGACGACCGGTCACGATCTCGTACAGGATGACACCGAGCGAGAAGACGTCACTGGCAGGGGACAATCGTGGAGAACGTGACGCCTGCTCCGGAGACATGTAGGCGGGCGTCCCGCGCAACCTCGGCGTCGTCTCCGTCTCCGCCTGCGAGGAGAGGCCCCAATCCACGACCGAGAGTTCGCCGAAGTCTCCGACCATGATGTTCGCGGGCTTGAGATCGAGATGGACGAGTCCTCGCTCGTGCGCGTACTCGATGGCCAAGCAAGCGCTCTGGAACCATCCGAGCAACCTCGGAAGACTCCACCCCTCGCTCCCGGACCGACGCGCGTCGAGGATCTGGTCGAGAGGGCGCCCGTCCACCAGGCGCATCGCGTAGAAGGGACGCCCCTCCGAGTCGATTCCGAGATCGAAGACCGGGGGGATGTTCGGGTGATCCAATCGACCCGCGACGCGTGCCTCCCGAGTGAACTCCTCGATCGCCGACCGGCGTTCGGGTTGCCGTGCGAACTTGATCGCGACATCCCGATCGAGAACGGAGTCGTGGGCGCGGAAGACCTCTCCCATGGCTCCGGCACCGAGGAACTCTCGAATCTCGTATCGAGGATCCGAAGGCCGGCGGAGGTCGTCGTGGCCGCTCTCCCGAGGGCGCGCTGCATCGGTGGCGGAGTCTCCCTGGTGGGTCAGTGTCGCGTCGGGCTCCTGCCGCTCTCCTCGTCGCCGCGACAACCTTGCACCCTCCCCGACCGGCTCAGAGCGTATCGCCCAGGATTCGCTGCAAGTTGTCGCGGTAGCCGCGGCTCAGCGTGAGTTGCGTCCCGGACTCCAACACGACGAGGTACTCGCCGTGGAACAACGGCTGCATCTCCCGAATCCGTTGGACGTTCACGATCGCGGACCGGTGGATTCGGACGAACGTGTCGGCATCGAGCTTCCGCTCGAGACCGATCATCGTCTCGCGAATCAGGTGGGAGTCCTCACCAACGTGGAGCCTCGCGTAGTTGCCCGCGGCCTCGATCCAGTCGATCTCACTCGCATTGACGAAGATGACCCGACCCTCGCTCTTGACGACCAATCGGTCCCGAACCTCGCTGCGAGTCGGCATCCCCTCGATCAGGTCGAGGAGCCCGCGCCGCAAGGTCGAGAGATCGATGCCCTCCCCGAGCTTCGATCGGATCCTCTGGACAGTGGTCGCGAAGCGCTCACGGTCGATCGGCTTCAGCAGGTAGTCGAGCGCATGGACCTCGAACGCCTTCACCGCGTGGTCGTCGTAGGCGGTGCAGAACACGACACACGGAAGCTCGTCATCCTCGAGTTGCTCGAGCACCTCGAACCCGTCGAGCTCTGGCATCTGAATGTCCAGGAACACCAGGTCGGGGGAGAGCTGCCGGATGGCCGCGACTCCCTCCTGACCGTTGGAGCATTCCCCGACGACATCGAAATCCTCGTGCTCCTCGAGCAACGTCTGGATTCGCTCCCGGGCGAGCGGCTCGTCGTCGACGATCAAGGTCCGAATGGGCACTGGTGGCTCCTGTCCTACCGACGCATCACCCGACACAACGCTCCGTGCCGGCGATCTGTCCTTGCTTCGCCCTCGATCTTCCCGTTCGCGGCGGGTCCCCTGTCGGATCGAGGGCCGTCAATGATCGCGGTCCTCGGGGCTCTCGTCCACTGTGAGAGCCCCGTCGGTTCGTGAGATCTTCGATTCGTCGACCTCGGTGGACACCGCCGCGGCCTTCGATGGTGTCGGAAGATGGATGCCGCTCGAACGCCGCCGACTCCCCCGGGAGCGCCCGCTGCCCAATCCGCTCGAGGACTGGATCTCCCGATACGGAATGTGGATTCGCAGAGTGAGGCCCGTGTCGTCGGCGTCGGAGGACTCCCTCGATCGAATCTCGAAGGACTGATGGGTCCCGTGGAGCTCCCGCAGGCGATCGCGGGTGTTGGTCAGCCCGACACCCTTCCCGAGAAGCTGGTCGATCGGCTCCGTCGCACCCGGACCGTCGTCACTGACCTCGATCAAGAGCTGCTCTCCCTCCCGCCAGGCGGAGACGCCGATCCACCCTGCTGCCGAACGGCGCGCGATCCCGTGCCGAATGGAGTTCTCGACCAGCGGCTGGAGGATCATCGCGGGGACGGCCGCGTCGAGGACGGTCGGCTCGATGTCCATTTCGACTCGAAGCCGGTTCTGAAACCGAATCAGCTCGATGTCGACGTACTTCTGGAGGATGCCGATCTCCTCGCGAAGGGGGACTTCCTGCTGACCACCACTCGACAGTGTCGTGCGCAGAAGCTCGCTCAATCGGGAGATCAT